>CAYSPE010000031.1:0-21470 GCA_964432845.1 uncultured Bifidobacterium sp. | reverse complement strand
GTCGTATCTCGAGGTCATCGCCATGCTTGGGGGCAAGCAGGTAGCCTCTCATACTCGTGGCTAGTGGTTCATCAGCAAAAAAAGTCGCCCGTCTCGCTCAAAAGGGCAAGGGCAAAAAAGTGCGCTTTCAAGGCGGCACGGTTTTCCCCTCCGTCATGGCGGTCGTCATCGTCATTGGCCTTGGTCTGGTGACCTACGCCCGACAGTCAGCGCCGAGCAAGAACACTCCGCCCACTATCAACGATCACTGGCACATTTCGTACGGCTTCTACCACTGTGATTCCTTTTTGGGCAATCTCACCGGCACCAAAGAAGACGGCAGCAGTGCCGCATATGCCAAGTACAACATCCACAGTCACGACGACGGTGTCATTCACTGGCACCCCAGTGCACTCGCTACCGGCACACGCGCGAAACTTGGTTTGTTCTTTGAAACGTATGGCGTCACTGTGAATACCAAGGGCATTACGTTCTCGAAAGATCAGAACAAGGGCGTGTCCTACAAGGTGGGCACCGACAAGTGCAAAGACAAGTCGGGCAAATTGGTCGACGCGCAGGTGCAAGCAATTGTGTGGCCTAATTATGACGATCAAACAAAGTCAAAGCGCTACATCACTGACTTCGACAACATTCGCGTCACCAAAGACCAAATGGCAATCACCATTGCCTATGTCGCCCCTGGCACTGAAGTCCCCATGCCAGAAACTGCAAGCAACTTGCCAGAACTTGGTGCAAAAGACTCAGCAACACAAGCAACTACCACCACAGTGAAAGGTGCAACCACCACCACTGTGAAAGGTGCAACTACCACCACGGTTGCTGCAACCACAACCACTGGCGGCTGATGCACGCTGTTGTCCTCGTTGGCGGGTTCGGCACCCGACTGCGGCCGCTCACCCTGAGCACGCCGAAGCCGTTGCTGCCCATCGCCAATGTGCGTCAACTTGAACATCTCATCGCCAACTTGGGATCAGCTGGTGTCACCGAAGTTGTGCTGGCAATTGGTTTCAAACCAGAACCCTTTTTCGAGGCATTCCCAGAAGGTGTGTGCGCTGGCATCAAACTGCATTACGCAGTAGAGCCAGAACCGCTCGATACTGCTGGCGCAATTGCATTTGCTGCTCGTGACGCTGGCATTACCGACACCTTCGTCGTAATGAATGGCGACATTATGTGTGATGTCGATATCGCTGCGCTTGTTCAATTCCATCGTGAACACGGCGCAGAGGGCACGTTGCACCTCACCCCCGTTGATGATCCCTCTCAGTACGGAGTGGTGGAAGTGAATGACCAAGGCTGGGTACAGCGGTTCGTTGAAAAACCTGCGCCAGGTGAGACAGATAGTCGAGTGATCAATGCAGGCACCTATGTGTTGGAGCCATCCGTTTTGAACCGAATGCCTGTGAATCAAAAGCTGTCCATTGAACGAGTGGTCTTTCCCGCAATGGTGGCCGAGGGCGTTCTGGCTGCAATGCCTACTACTGATTACTGGATCGACACTGGTCGTCCCGATACATATCTGCAGGCCAATCTTGATCTCATCGATGGTTCGCGATCGCTGATTTTGTCGTCAGTTGGTGCGCATTCGGTTATTGCGCCCAGCGCATCCATCACGCACAGTGTTATCGGAGAACATGCAGTCATTGGTGACGGATGTGTACTCGTCGATTCGGTGGTGCTTCCGGGCGCCACCTTGGGTAATCGCGTGCGATTGGAACGATCATTGGTGATGGGAACTGTTGAGGATGATGCGTCACTCACAGATTGCGTCATCGGAGAACACGCAATCATCGCTGCGCATTCGCAACTGTCTGGTCAGCGAGTGCCTCTCCCAGACGAGAGCAAATAACCATGGCGCATCACAAGGTCTTGGTGTGCGGTGGCGCCGGCTTCATCGGTTCGCATTTTGTTGACCGCCTTCTCGCAGAGGGTCATGAAGTAGACGTTGTAGACGATTTGAGTTCCGGAAGTTTGAGCAATTTGGCTGATGCTCGCAACGCAACAGGACGACTGAAATTTCAAAACATCGCCATTGAGTCTCCCGAGTTCTCCGAATTGGTGTCATTGCGCCGTCCCGATGTCATTGTGAATCTTGCGGTTTTTGCGCCGTCCCACATGCACTTGCAGGGCGCCATGGCAAGTTTGCGTTCATGCGTTGCAGTGCTGGAAGCAGCCCGACTATCAGGTGTTTCTAAAGTTGTTACAGCGATGCCGGCTTCGTTGTTATACGGCGAAGTAGCGGCCAAAGATTTGCCCATAAAAGAAGGACATCTCAGTGATGCCCGTGGCACTGAAGAAGTGGTGGCCCGCGCGGCAGCCGATATGCACATGGTGTATCGCGAACGTCATGGCATCGAATACACGGTGTTGGCAATGTCAAACGTGTACGGAGTACGCCAACGAGCACAAGACGGAGTTGTAGCCGCATTTATTGATGCCCTCAGCAACGGTAAGGCGCCAATTGTTCATGGCACCGGCAAGCAAACCCGTGATTTCGTCCATATCGATGACACAGTTGACGCAATCGTTCGCTCACTTGATCGAGCAGGTGGATTGGTCATCAACGTTGGTACAGGAGTTGTGACTTCAGTAGTGGAATTGTGGTCACTCATGAGTGGCAAATCAGCGTTGGCGCCACGTGCGAGCGCGGCTCGTCCTCATGACCTTGCCCGTTTGTCACTATCTCCGGTTCGTGCACGCATTCAGCTGGGTTGGTCGCCGTTTACCAGTCTTGAAACTGGTCTGGCTACATTGCGAAGCGCACAATAAACGTTCGTCTTAGCGGAACAAATCCTCAGACGGTGGGCGCACAATTTCGTTCATTGACGAATCGCGGAACCACGAAGGATCAGCTCCGCGTACAACTGCAACTGGCACGCCCGTAGATTTTCCCATCACCAATTCGGCGGCCGATGCGAGCTCATCTGCAACACACACTTCGGTCACATTCATAATGCGGCCAAGCGCATCTTCAGTGCCGCGTAGGTCAACTACCGCGGCAATTCCTGCAACGCCAATAGCCACGTCTGTGAGTCCTTTGCGCCATGGGCGACCAAAGGTGTCGCTGATGATGACGCCTACGTTGACACCAAGTTTTGCCTTCACAATGTCGCGAATACGGCGCGCAGACCGATCGCTGTCAAGGGGGAGTAGCGCTGCGTATCCACGTTCCACATTGGAAAGGTCGATACCGCTGTTGGCACACACAAAACCATGCTTTGTTTCGGTGATGATGAGATCGCCGCGTCGACGAACCACTCGTACGGCTTCTTCTTCTACGAGTGCTTTATGTGACAGTGGGTCGTCGGGGTTGATTTCAACAAGACGACCTTCAGCCTTCGAGACAATCTTCTGAGTAACGACCAGTACGTCATTGTCGCGCAGTGGTCCGTTTGGTTCCCCGCCACATGCCTCAACAATGAGATCGCCGATTTGTTGTCCAGGAACAACTTCACCGATTCCTTCAACGCTCCACGCCATTAAGCGGGCCATGATTGTCCTCCTTGTTGTGGCGTTGCTCGTACTGCAATTTCTGCGAGCGCCTTGGCAACTCCTGGTTTCGACATGATGGTGTCGGTGGCGATACAACGAATTCCTTCGCGTTCAACGGCACCGACCAGATGCTCATCTTGCTGGTCAATGACGAGCGTTGAGCAGATGGGTGCGTACATGCGTGCAACACCCACCACAGTTGGCTCGTGACCAAGCTCTACCAACATGCGGTCGGCGGGGCCCTTCAAAGCTGCGCCCGCAACAATGGGCGAGATGGCAACAGTGTTGTTGCGTTGTTGACGCAGCGCATCTTCAACCCCTGGTATTGCGCGAATGGGCCCAATCGAAACGATGGGATTCGACGGAGCTATGACGATGGTGCTTGCCGTTGTGATGAGTGACTCGTCAATGAACGTGGCTTCAGATGCGCCAACAAACTCCACACCTGTGACGGGTACTGAGTGCTGCAAACGAACGAAGTACTCCTGAAATGGCACTGAACCATTTTCCAAATGGACCACCGTTCGTACTTTTTGATTCGACATGGGAACGATGGAAACTCCGAGTTCAAATGCTCGGCGAATTTCGTCGGTCACCTCGGCCAACGTGGCACCTTCTGCTAATCGCGCGGTGCGATAAAAGTGAGTGGCTAAGTCTTGGTCTCCCAAATTGAACCAACGAGGGGCTGCGGACGAATTGCTGGGTCGAACATGTTCAAATCGTGCGAGCGACTCCATGGCTCGCCATGTCTCGTTACGTAATCCCCACCCTCTGTCGGGATCAATTGCTTTTGCGAGCGTGTAGGTGACTGTGTCGATATCGGGCGAGATAGAAAGTCCGTGCAATTCCGTGTCGTCCCCGGTGTTCACCACCGCTGTGACATGTGACGGTGGTACGGCCTGTACAAGACCTGAAAGGAAGCGAGCCGCGCCAACGCCGCCAGCAATCACGAGAATCATGCGCTCAGGCTAGGGGCATTGATGCGTAAGGGGTTCACCGTGGGTGAGGGGGTTGGGGTGGTACGGTCATTCAGTCCAATTCACCAACAAATGAGGTCCCGACGATGCCACGCGCTTTCATCACCGGAATCACTGGCCAAGACGGCCAACACCTAGCCGAATTCCTTCACTCGAAGGGGTACGAGGTGTTTGGCATGATCAAGGGGCAAAACAACCCTCGCGCCTTGCAGTTGCGCGATGAATTACCATTTGTTGAGTTGGTCCCCGGAGATCTGGCCGACCTCACCAGCTTGGTGTCTGCTCTTGAATATGTAAAGCCCGACGAGGTGTACAACCTGGGCGCTATCTCATTTGTGGCTATTTCATTTGGTCAAGCAGAGCTCACATCAAACATCACGGGTCTTGGTGTGTTGCGCATGCTCGAAGCCATTCGCATGGTGGGCGGCACGCAGAACAACCCCATTCGTTTCTACCAAGCATCTTCGTCTGAGATGTTTGGCAAGGTGCGCGAAGTGCCGCAAAGTGAACTCACGCCATTTCACCCACGTTCGCCATACGGTTGCGCCAAAGTGTTCGGTCACGACATCACCGTGAACTATCGCGAGAGCTACGGCATTTTTGCTTGTTCAGGAATCTTGTTCAACCACGAGGGTCCACGTCGCGGACTTGAATTCGTCACTCGCAAAATCTCAAACACAGCAGCGCGTATCAAGCTCGGACTTGAAAAAGAGTTGGTCATGGGCAATCTCGACGCCAAGCGCGACTGGGGCTATGCCGGCGACTATGTACGTGGAATGTGGCTCATGCTTCAACAAGATCAGCCAGACGATTACGTGTTGGCCACTGGTGAAACACACTCCATCGAAGAATTCCTCACCCTTGCGTTCCAAGAAGTGGGCCTCGATGACTGGCACAACTACGTTCGCCAAGACCCACGATTCTTCCGCCCCGCAGAAGTTGATCTCCTCATCGGAGATCCATCGAAAGCTCGTGAAAAGTTGGGTTGGGTTCCCGAAGTGGACTTCCCATCATTGGTGAAGATGATGGTGCAAAACGATCTTGCGATCGAATCGGCTCGCGCCAAGTAATTCTCGCTATTCAGCAAACGGCGAATCGCGCATAGCTTCGGCTATGAGCTCGGCGTCGGGTGTTGCTCCGGATGCGTATTGCTTGCGAAGTGCATAACCGAAAATCAGTAACGCGACGGTAGAGCCAGAAACCAGGCCTAGTTCCACGCGAAGGTACAGGTCGCGTGAGGCCACTGCTGTCACGCCACCGAATGACAACATGGCTGCAAGCCATCCGTATGCCACGTATTTATGGCCATGCAGTGCAATGACAGCTTGTGCAACAGAGAGCGCAAGCATGTACAAACCACTCGCGAGTGCAAGCAGTGTGAGTGTGCGTCGGTCGAGGCCGTCTCCGTACACCAGTTTGAGTGCCCATGGTCCGAGAACGAATGAACCAACAGTGCCGAGAACGGCAACGCCGACAACTACTTTCAACAAGGTTGCAAGCCCGTGACGGAATTCTGCGTATGCCTTCTGCGCGGCAAGTCGAGCAAGACGTGGCAGCAATGCAGCCTGCACTGCCTGAAACAAGAACAACGGCACGCGTGACAAGAGAACTCCGTTACCGAATGCCGTCACTTTTGCTGCTTCGCTCGAAGTTGCCAATAAATTCACTCCGAGTGGGCCTGCGTTTACTAACGCTGCTCCCATCACTGATCCGAGCAGCAGCCATCCGAGGTTGGGTGCAATTTCAGTGAATGACGCTTCTGGTCCATCTTGCTGAGCAAGGTCTTTGCGTAACGCCACCGCCGCTACTGCAACTAACGGAGCTGCCACCACTGCAATTGCGTATGCTCCCACGTTCTCCACGCCGAGCATCCACAACACAATGCATGCACCAATGCGCGTGAGTCCATCGACTCCCATGATGATGCCGTAGCCCCGAAACCGCGCTGAGCCAGAAACGATTCCTCGTGCCAAATGCATGGGCGCATATGCAATGAATGCAATGACAAGCGCGATGGTGACCGACCAGTAGCCCTCGAACATGTGAGTGGTGAGAATGGGTGAAGTGATGAGTACAACTGCGATCAGCACTGCACTGAATCCCAGCGACAACGTGGTCATCTTGCGAACGATGGGCGCTGCACCTTGGTGAAGTGCCTTGCGGTGAGCGATTGCGCGGCTCATCTCTTGTTCCAGTGGCATGTAGAAACCAGGAACCAAAGCAAATGTTGTGAACCACAACGCAACGATGGGTTGGAAGTGTTCTTTTCCGAGGGCTACCTGCCCCACTTTGAAGAAGGCGTACGCGGTGAACCCTGCAAGAAACAAACCAGCGGCAACCGGAATGGTTCCCTCAGGCAAGGCGGCCCGCGAGGGCTGTGGTGTTGCGTGACCCTCAGACATGGAGAGTCAGGCTAGTTCTGTGCATTGCTGAGGGGGCAGACCCCTCGCTTACAAAGTTATTGAGCGGTGTTCTTGCTCTGCTTGAACGATTCGATCAACTCGCGACGGCGCACTTGAGCCTTTTGAAAGCCCAACACTGCAAAGCCCACAGCTGTGTAGCCGATTTCGGTTGCGTGCTTCACTGCGGGGTTGTTGAGAACTGCGGTGGGGTTCAATTTGCTGAGGTCGACTGCGGTGAGGTCAATCGAGTGGAGAGAGGGAAGAGTGATCTTTGGCAATGAGACCTGGGGAACAGAGACCTTGCGGAGGGTGATGTTGGGGAGTGGCAACTTCGTCATGGGAGCCAGTGTAACGGTGAGTGCTAACTATTGCTAGCACTCTGCAAACTTTCGAAATCCCTTACGTTGTTAGGGGTTGGTGTGGCTGCCCCGAGCAAACTGGCCCTGAGCATTAGCCTCGCAGGGACGTGACTGACGCAGTTTCAACCCTTTCCCAACCCCCCGTGGTGGCCGTCATGGTCGTCCACGAGCCGGGTGATTGGCTCACCGAATCCCTTCAGGGGATTGTGTCGCAGGACTACCCCTCGCTCCAATTGCTCGTCCTGGTTACTGGTTCTGAAACCGACGAAGCGGCGGGTTCCATTCGCGATCGAATTGCGACCGAAGCTCCTCATGCAGTCGTGAGATTCCTGGGCGGTAATCCCGGTTATTCGGCTGCATGTAACTCGGTTCTCAATTTGGTGCAAGGCGAGAGTGGACTTTTTTGCTTCATGCATGATGACGTTGTGCTGGCTGCGGATGCCATTACACAACTGGTGGCAGAGGTGTATCGATCGAACGCCGGTGTTGTTGGACCCAAATTGGTTCATTGGGAAAACAGTCGCATGATTCAATCAGTCGGTATCGCCTCCGACCGTTTCGGCGTTGAACTCCCGTTTGCCGACGATGGCGAGCTTGACCAAGAACAGCACGATGCAGTGCAAGACGTTTTTATTGTTCCGTCTTCTTGCATCATGATTCGTGCGGACCTGTTTCGCACCATCGGCGGATTCAATTCTTCACTGTCCACCGTCGGCGCAGACCTCGATGTGTGTTGGCGCGCTCATGCAACCGGGTCACGCGTGGTGGTAGTACCGGCGGCCGTTGCACGACATCGTGAGTCGATGAACATTCGTCTCTCAGAAGATGAGAGAGATGAAGTAAACGCCGAAGCTGAGCGAGTTCGAATTCGAACTGTTGCATCGCTTACTTCAATCGGCCAACTACCCATCACCATGATTCAGCTGGCACTCCTTACCGTTGCTCGGTTTGTTCTCCTTGCTCTCACTGGGCGTTTGCGGCGCGCAGTAGTGGAAGCGCAAGCGTTTGTTACGTTGCCCCTTGCACTGGGTGAGATTCGTGATCGTCGCGAAGCGTTGTCTCAGTATCGGCGAGTTGATGGTGATGAAATTCGAGCTTTGCAAGTGCGCGGGAGTTCCTATGCAACTGCGTGGGCACGTCAACGCGCCCGCAAAGCAGGACTAGCTCAGGCGAATCTCACGACTGATGTACGCGAAGCGACCCCCAAGGGTGCCTATGCGTTGTGGGCACTACTTGCCGCGGTGATATTGATTGGCTCGCGCTCAATTCTTTTGCACGGCACAGTCGCAGTGGGTCAAATGAACCCGTTCGGTGCATCTGCTCGCGAGTTGGTGCGCTCATATGTTTCAGGATGGTGGGGGGCAGGCTTCGGGCAAGTATCTGCATTGCCTACCGGAATGGCGCTCACTGCTGCAGCAAGTGTCATTACGTTTGGACATATCGGTTTGCTGCACACGCTTGCCGTTGTTGTGTTGCCGCTCATTGGTTGGCTGGGCGCTTGGCGCTTTGCATCAGTCATGGGCACGCGCGCGGCGCGTATTGCGGCAGCCGCTACATATGCAGCTGTTCCACTTCCATATGCATCTATTGCGGCTGGTCGTTGGGGAGCGGTTCTGTTGTATGCGTTGCTTCCGTGGATGGTGCACCTGTCGCGCATGTTGGTGGGCCTTGCGGATTTAAGTGATGCGCGTGAGGGTGAGCCTGTGGTGGTTGTGTCTGCGGCAACATGGCGCCGATGGTTTGCCTCGCTCACATTGTTAGTAGCGATTTCTTTCGCATTTGAACCAGCGATTGTTCTGGTTTTTCCCATGGTCGGCGTGTTGCTCGCAATTTCATCACTCGCCCATGGTCTCAAACTTCGATGGGTCATTCGTTGGATATTTGTAGTGACTGCTTCGGTGTTGTGTGGTGTGGCGCTCAATCTTCCGTGGGCCGGTTCGTACGTTCGCTCCGGCTGGTGGGAAGCAATTGTGGGCGCTCCCGTTCAATCTGGACGCGAAATGGGTCTGTTGGCTCTTGCGCGATTTGGTGTCGGATCATTCACATTGTCCGTGTTGTGTGTGGCGTTGTACGCATCAGTGGTGGGTGCGCTCTTTCTTGTTCGTGGTGTGCGCACCGGATGGGCATTACGCGGAGCCACTCTCGTAGTGGTGGGGATGTTGGTGGCGTTGCTTGATGATTCGGCCATGTTTCCGATGCACTTGGCAGAACCTGCCGTGATGCTGACGCCTGTGGCATTCGGCTTGGCTATTTGTGCATCCACCATGGGAGCTTCTTTAGCCGTCGATCTTCGACGTGGCCGATTCAGTTGGCGCCAACCGCTCAGTGCGCTCGTTGCCGCAACATTTGCCGTCGGACTTTTGCCGGTGGGCGTGAATGCCTTAAATGGCGCATGGAATCAGCCAAGCGTTGCATTGCCTCAGTTGTTAGCCCAATTGCCAAACGCTGATGCTGGTGGTCAATTCCGCACAATGTTCATTGGCGATTCACGAGTGCTGCCAGGTGCTCCGCTGAATTTCGGTTGGGGAATCTCTTATTCGGTGGTGAACGGAAGCGTTCCCAGCCAAGACGACATGTGGGAGACCCCGCCGACACGCGTGCGTGAGAACGCAGTGGCCGCTCTCTACGGAATTGTTCGAGGTCAAACCGCACGCGCAGGTCGATTGCTTGCCCCCCTCGCAGTTCGATTCATCGTTGTTCCCATCGTTGATGGTGGCGCATCTACTCGATCAGATCCCATTGCCGCACCGCGAGGTCTTGTCGATGCTCTGTCGCGTCAACTTGACCTACGCCGTCGATACGCATCGCCCGACCTGGTGATTTTTGAAAACACCACTTGGGTGCCAGTGCGTTCAGTTCTCACGGAGGCGGGTGCGGCCAGCAGCAAACTTGCTGGTGCTACTTCGATGATCGCCACTGATATTGGTAGTGCAACATCATTGGGTGAAACCGTGCGACCCGAAGACACAACAACGGTCGTTTCTAAAGCGGGCACAGTTCATCTGGCTGTACCGTTCACATCTCGTTGGGAATTGAAAGCCAATGGCTCCCAAGTTCCGGCACGCCCAGCGTTTGGTCTGACCAATGCGTACGACCTATCCGGCGATGCCCGATTGCAATTGTCGTTCCATACCAGCACGATTCATATGTTGTTGGTGTTGGTGCAGTTCGTTGCGTGGTGCGTAGTTGGATTCATTGCTTTTTCTCGCCGCCGTCAGTTCTTGCGACGTTTCCAAAAACCGAAGCCAGAAGTGCCTGCTAGCGCCCCCGTCATTCAGATGGAGGGTGCGTAGTCATGAACATCGTTCGTCGAGTCATTGGAACGCTGCTCATCGCTGTTGCAGTGGCAGGCGTTGTATTCGTTGAGCGCCATCAATCTCCCGCGGCCGACGGGGCAATGTCTGCACTGAGTGTCACCAGCGGATTTCCCCAGGTTGCGGCAGGCAATCGCATCAGTACATCGTGGTTCTGTCCAGGTGCCGCCGGCGGAGACGGAATAGACGGCGCGTCAGTTGTGATTTCGAATCCGAGCGACGCAGAGATCACCGCCACCGTTTCATTCTTGAGCGACCAACCGCAGGAAGCGAAAACAGTCGTCGTTGCTGCGCGTTCGCAGCTAGTTATCGATGCATTGCGCGGCCGAACGGTCGGAGTAGTTGTTCCCATCGTGGAAATCATCGGTTCTGTCGGAACGGTGGAACAAAACATTGTGTTTGCTGCTGGCGACGTCACGTCGCAATGTGTGTCTCAAACATCGAATACGTGGTATTTCGCCGATGGCTTTACAGCCGAAGGGTCATCTGAGCGGTTGGTGCTCACCAACCCGTTCCCCGAGAGCGCTGTGGCAAATATTTCATTCACCACGGCAGAAGGCAAGAGGACGCCCGCCAATTTGCAAGGCGTCATCCTTGCGCCACACTCTGCGAAAAGCATCTCTATCAATGAAGTGGGTGCGCAGAATGAATCGAGTGTTGCGCTCAATATTCAGGCCACTTCGGGTCAAATTATTGCATCACGAATTCAGCATTATCTCGGCGCTGGCCGATTGGGTTATTCGGCAACTGTCGGCACGCCTTCTCTTCAGCGTGACTGGTGGTTCACATCAGGACGAACTGGTTCGACTGTCAATGAGAAATTGGTGGCGTACAACCCCACCGATACCGATGCGCAGGTAACAGTTACTTTCTTTGGTGTGGGTATCACCAATGGCATCGCGCCAGATCAAGTATCCGACGCTGCATTACCTTCCTCGGCCGTCACTATTCCGGCCGGTGGAGTAGTGGCCATCAAGACAGACGATGTTGCAGACCTACCGAAGGGTGACCACGCCATGTTGGTCTCGTCGTTGGCTGATGGTCGGGTGGTGGTGGAACACGTACTCAGCCAAATCACGGGTGGTAGTTCCTTCACAGCAATTACCAACGGTGTGCCCGGCGACCTGGTGTCTACTAAGTGGAGAGTGCCCAGCGGTTTGGCTAATGGTGCTCGCAACGCGCTTACAATTCTCAACACCACTTCACTTGACGGCACGATCACTATTTCTGCGGTGGGGCCCGGTGGCGAGGTGCCACTGCCGAACCTCATCAATATTCCCATTGGTGCGGCATCGGTGGTCAGTCTCGACGTTCCGTTGGGGGCAACAGACGGCGAAGTTGTGGTGACATCCACGGTTGACCTCGTCATTCAACGACGCACGACGCGAGGACACGGACTCGTCGGTTTTGGCATCGTTGGGGCACTTCCAGTAAGACAGAAGTGATGTCACAAGTCATTCTCGTTGTGGTCGCAATGGTGGTTGCGCTTGCGGTTTCTGCTGTGCTGCGTCGCCGTGGTGTCGATGCGCCCACGCAAGGAAGTTTTGAAGCGCCTACTCAACTCAATCGGGCAGATTTTTCGTCGCCTGAAGTGCCGTGGTTGGTGGCTCTCTTCTCGTCGTCCACTTGTAATGCATGCGCCGATGTTGCATCAAAGGCATCAATAGTTGCGTCGTCCGAAGTTGCGTTTGTCAATGTTGATTATCTCGAGAACAAAGATCTTCATTCTCGGTACAACATCGAGGCAGTACCAACTTTGGTCATTGCAGACAGCCACGGTGTGGTGCAGCGTGCATTTCTGGGTCCGGTGAAAGCACAAGACTTGTGGGCTGCTGTTGCCAATTGCAGAGAGCCGGGCACTGCTCCTGCGTCGTGTCAGAACCATTCAGATTCTGATCACGACCACGAGCACTGATTAATTACGAAACGGCGTCGGTGGTGGCGGGCTCAAGGCCAGCTTGTACCAACTTGCCAACGGTAGGTCCGTCGATGGTTTCATCCTCGATGAGTTTTTCCGCGACAAGTTCAAGACCTTTACGGTGTTTGGTGAGCAAGTCGTGGGCGCGTTGCTCTTGCTCGCGCAAGATACGGGCTACTTCTTCGTCGAGAACTTGTGCCGTGGCATCGCTGTACTCGCGGCCACTGGTCATGAGGTCTTCGCCCAAGAACACTTGCTGCTGACCGCTCCATGCCATGGGGCCGACTTTGTCAGACATACCCCATTCGCGCACCATTCGACGCGCAATGGAGGTTGCTTGTTCGAGGTCGTTGGCTGCTCCGCTGTTTAGGTGGTTGTACACAATCTTTTCAGCGACGCGTCCGCCCATTGCCTTGCAGATGAGGTCTTCGAAGTATTCGCGTGAATACGTGTGACGCTCTTCTGGCAATGTCCACGTGACGCCCAATGCCATTCCACGAGGAAGGATGGTGACCTTGTGGAGAGGGTCGGAATGGGGAAGGACTGTTGCCAATACTGCGTGTCCGCCTTCATGAATGGCCGTGGCGCGCTTTTCTTCGGCATTGAGAACGAGGCTCTCGCGCCGTGCGCCCATCACAACGCGGTCACGTGCATTTTCGAAGTCGATTCGTTCAATGTTGACGGAACCACGACGGACGGCAAACAATGCCGCCTCGTTCACCAAATTGGCAAGGTCAGCACCGCTCATACCGGGAGTGGCTTTTGCCATGGTGTCGAGATCTACGTCTGGACCCATGCGCTTGTCTTTTGAATGCACTTTCAAGATGGCAAGACGTTCTTCAAACTCAGGAAGTGGAACAACGATCTGTCGGTCGAAACGACCTGGACGCAACAGGGCTGGGTCGAGAATGTCGGGACGGTTTGTTGCCGCAAGAATCACGATTCCTTCGGACGTTTCAAATCCGTCCATTTCTGAGAGCAATTGATTGAGTGTTTGCTCGCGTTCATCGTTTCCGCCGCCAAGTCCAGCACCGCGCTTACGGCCGATGGAGTCGATTTCGTCGATGAAAATAATTGCCTTGCCCATCTTGCGGGCGGTTTGGAAAAGGTCTCGTACGCGGCTCGCGCCAACTCCGACGAACATTTCCATGAAGTCGGAACCGGTCACCGAAAGGAAGCCAACTCCGGCTTCGCCTGCAATTGCGCGAGCAAACAATGTTTTGCCTGTTCCCGGAGGACCGACCAACAAAACACCCTTTGGAACGCGGGCGCCAATTTCTTTGAAACGCTCAGGCATTCGAAGGAAGTCGACAACTTCCTTAATTTCCAATTTCACGCCGTCGTATCCGGCTACATCGGCAAATGTGGTGGAAGGTTTGTCGGCTGAGTAAGCCTTTGCCTTGCTGCGACCAACAGACATAATGCTTCCGGCCTGACCCATGGCGCGTCGCTGCATGTATACAAAGAAACCAATGACAAACATGAACGGAAGGATCATTGGCAACAAACTGGTGAACCAATTTGCTTGTGGCGTTTTGTAGTCGTAGTTCACGCCCATTTGCTTCAACAATTGTTCGTCGGCATCGGACAATTGCACTGCACCAGTGGTGGTGAACTTTCCGCCATTTGCCAACTTTCCAGAGATGGTGTTGGTTGCATTGTTAATGGTGACTTGTTGAACGTCGCCGTTGCGTACTTGCTCTAAGAATTCGGTGTAGGTGAGCTTCTCGCCGGTTGACGTGGAGACAAATTGGCTGCCGAATGCCATCACTGCGATAGCGGCAACAATTGCCCAAATTGCCCACTTAGGCATAGGAGGCTTTCCTTCGGCTCCTGGCTTCCCGTTGCGCATCCCCTTGATGGGATTGCGGCTGGGTTGGTTGCGTGGTGGGGGTGGCGGAGGGGGCATCTCACTCATGCCCTCATGCTACGGCTGGGGCGAGTGACCTTCTCCTCGGGGGGCCATTTGCGTGAATGTTGGTATCGCCATTTCGTCCATTCGGGGTGACTACCGTTTTCCACATGGCACGCCAATGCTCGCGACAGGGATGCGCTCATCCTGCAACGGTCACTTTGACCTACCAATACGCACGTTCAGTCGCGTGGCTCGACGATCTGTCTGGCGAACGCGACCCCCACGCGTACGACCTCTGCAATCAGCACGCTGACCGCACAAAGCCACCCTCGGGATGGCATCTTGAGGATCGCCGTTACCGCAATCACGTCTACACCGCTAGCCGACTCGCTGGGTGAGTCCCGTGGCCTCACGGTCGCCCCAACCATCGACGGGGCGCAATGTTCTCGTTGCTTGGGTAATGGCATGGGTTGTTTCGCAGAGCATCTCCATGATCGTGCTTGCTGTGACGGGACGATCATCGTCGGTGGCAAGCGACATTCCTATCTGGGCCGCGGCTGTGGCCACAGTTGCGATGTGGGTGGTCATGCTGCTCATGATGAACCGCAACTATCCCGACACACCGCGACTCGAACGAGCATCGCTGTCATGGTTCGCTCCCATTGATTTTCTTGTTGGCGTTCCATTGGGAGTGGCGTGCCAGTTTGTGTTGGTCACGGCAGTGAATTGGCCATTGCAGAAAATATGGCCAGACACTTTTTCTTTCGATGAAGTGTCAAAGCGGGCCACTGATTTGTCGAATACTGCTCCAGGGGCTTGGAAATTGGTTTTGATTGCAATTGTGGTTGTGGGGGCGCCAGTTGTTGAAGAAATTGTGTACCGAGGCGCGGTGCAACAAGGGTTAGTGAAGAAATGGGGTGTGTTCCCCGGAATAGTGGTGACCGCTGCTTTGTTCGCTCTCATCCACTTGACCCCCGTGGAATTTGCAGGTCTTTTCTCCTTTGCGCTTGTGCTTGGCGTGTCCCGTCATCGCACTGGCAGACTAGGAACTTCCATCATCACGCACATGGCGTTCAATGTCGCTGGGCTCGTGATGGTGATCATGAAATAGGACAGCATGGACACTGAAAACATCGTTGAAGAACTAAATGAAGTTCCTGTTCAAGAGAACGTCAAAGATTCGGAGTGGACAGAAACCATTAAGTCCATGAGCACCACCGCCGTAGTGCTCGGCGCAACTCTCATGGTGCTCGCCGCGTTGCATCCCAATCTCATTCTGCGAAACAACACGCCCACTGGCGGAGACATGGGTGCACATGTGTGGGGCCCTGCGTATTTGCGCGATGTGCTGTTGCCGCATTTCCGTCTCACAGGATGGAGCATGGACTGGTATTCGGGTCTCCCCGCGTACCGTTTCTACATGGTGGTGCCTGCCTTGTTGGTAGTGCTGTTGAATCTTGCTCTTCCGTATGGAGTCGCCTTCAAAATCATCGTGGTGCTGGGTCTAGTCGCCTTCCCTAGTTGCGCCTACTTCATGGGCAAGATTGCCAAGCTTGCGTACCCATTGCCCGAACTCATGGTGGTGGGCGCCACAATGTTTCTCTTCGATGAAAGTTTCACCATCTACGGCGGAAACATTGCATCAACCATGGCAGGAGAGTTCTCGCACTCCATCGCGCTCGCATTGTCATTGGTGGGTCTTGGACTCTTTGCTCGCGGATTGGACGATGGCAAACATCGCGGATGGGCCGCTGTCTTCATCGCGTTATCGGCATTGAGTCACGGCATCGTATTACTTTTTGTTTTTGGCGGCGCAGTGCTCATGATTCTCATGCGCCCAGAACGGCAACGACTTCGTTTCGGTATCACCACGCTTGGTGTGGCGTTTCTTTTGTCTGCATTTTGGGTGATTCCGTTCTTGGGTGGACATGCATTCATGACCGACATGAAGTACGGGTCTGAGCCCGGTGGTGGTTCATTCAAAACAATGTGGGACATGTATTTTCCGTTGGCAACCGGATGGGATATCACACTCATGGTGTTGGCAATCGCGGGATTTGCCGGCTCGTGGATTCGACGTCGTTTCCTTGGTATGTGGATGGGCGTCTATCTCGTTGTGCTCTTTATCGGAGTAAAAGTTGCACAAGGCGGACTGCCAGTTATTGGCCTCCTGTGGAATCCGCGCATTCTGCCATTCCTGTATTTATTGCGTTATATGTTGGCGGCAATCGGTGTGTACGAAGTGTGCTTGTACATTCGCCAGTCAGTGTTATTGCAACGCAACATGGGCAGCCTGCCATCTGCACCTACTACCAAGGTGTTCACCACAATCTTGTGGATTTTGGCTTCGTTCTGTTTGGTTGTTCTCGGAGTTCGCTATCAAACGTTGCCTTTTGCCAAGTTGGAATCAACATCATCGGGCACCAAGTACAAGTGGGGTCCACTTGCATTCCCTGCAACTCGCGCATTTTCCGACGGCTGGTCGCGTTGGAACTTTGAGGGATATGAAGGAAAGCCGTCGTGGTCGGAATATCACGGCGTTGTTGAGGAAATGAAGAGGCTCGGCGCCAACCCTTCGCACGGGTGCGGTCGTGCCATTTGGGAAAACAGTGGTGACCTCAACAAATACGGCACCACCATGGCTCTGATGTTGTTGCCGTACTGGACCAATGGGTGTATTGGCTCGATGGAAGGTTTGTACTTTGAAGCGTCTGGTACAACGCCGTATCACTTCATCATGGCGGCAGCTATGTCAAAGCAAAGCAGCAATCCGGTTCGCGAATTGCGATACGACAACAACGATGCCGCCAAGGGTGTGGCCTATATGCGCTCGTTGGGTGTTCGGTATTTCATGGGATACACGTCTGAAGCTATTGCGCAAGCAGATAAGCAACCTGATCTGAAGCAGGTTGCAGTATCGGGGCCATGGCACATTTATGAAATCGCCGACACATCACTTGTCGAACCAATTACTACTCGTCCAGTTGTTGTCAACGAACGTCCCGGTGACCGACGCGAGCGTTGGCTGGAGATCGGAACCTCCTATTTCCAGCACGCAAATGAGTGGTCTGCTTTGCCCGTTGACCACGGCCCATCAGATTGGCAACGAATTGATGTGTCGGTTGACGAAACGCGCGCAGTAGGAGCTCCTGGTGGTGCCGGACGTCAAGTAGATATTGTGCAGCCGTCCACCAAGACGCCCATCAAACAAATTGAACTTCCCACTGTGCATGTTTCGAATGTGAAGTTGGGTCGTGAGTCAATTTCGTTCAATGTTGACAAGGTGGGAGTGCCTGTTCTGGTGAAAGTGAGTTACTTTCCGAACTGGACCGTGTCAGGCGCGAGCGATGTGTATCGCGCCGCGCCAAACATGATGGTGGTGGTGCCTACATCCAAATCGGTACGTATGTCATATGAGCCATCTCAGCTGGACAAATCTGCGTATCTCTTTACTGTGCTGGGCATTGTGATTGTTGCGTTTATGTTCCGACGTCGTTTCCGATACGGCATCGCCATGCCAGAGCGAATTGATGTTGAAAACATTGAGCCTGAGGAAGTATCGGCAATCGAAACATCGCAGGCGGATAGTCTCGACTCTTAATGAGTACAGACCCAACTGTCCTTGATCGCATCGTCAAGGCTTACGACGTTCGTGGTACCACTCCCGACGAAATGAACGACGAAGTCGCGTACGCGCTTGGTGTGGCCTTTGCTGATTTCGTACAAGCTCCTACCGTGCTCGTGGCACGCGACATGCGCACCACTGGGGAATCGTTGGCTGCAGCATTTGCACATGGTGCAACGTCACGCGGCGTCAATGTGATTGATCTGGGTCTTGCTAGTACCGATCTTGTGTACTTTGCGGCTGGATCGCTCAATGCCCCTGGCGCAATGTTCACCGCATCTCATAACCCCGCCCAATACAACGGCATTAAATTCTGTTTGTCAGGTGCGCGGCCAGTGGGTATTGATACCGGCCTTGCTCAGGTTCGCGACGCTGCCAAAGCTGTGTTGGAGGGTCGCGGTCCCGCGCCAGTGGCAAACGTCGGCACGATTTCGCATCGCGACATGCTCGATGAGTTTGCAGACCATGTGGTGTCGTTCATCGATGTGAACGCATTGAAACCAATGAAGATCGTCGCTGACACTGCAAACGGAATGGGTGGACTCATTGTGCCCGTGGTGTTTGAGCGGTTGCCCATGATCACCCTTGAGGTGATGTACCCCGAACTTGACGGAACATTCCCTAATCACCCCGCCGACCCCATTCAACCTGCAAACCAGCGCGACCTACAGGCGCGTGTACTGAGCGGTGGCTTCGATGTGGGCCTTGCATTCGACGGAGATGCTGACAGAGTTTTTGTAGTTGATGAACAGGGTCGTGGATTATCGGGTTCTACAACTACCGCAATCTTGGCCGCGGCAGTTTTGCGTACTAACCCGGGTGCCACCATTTTGCACAACCTCATCTGTTCAAAGTCGGTACCCGAAGTGATTCGCGAAAATGGGGGAGTACCAGTTCGCACAAAGGTAGGCCACAGCAACATCAAACAGGTGATGGCAGAGACCGGAGCAGTTTTTGGTGGCGAGCACTCAGCGCACTATTACTTCCTTGATAACTTCCGCGCAGATTCGGGCATCATTGCCACCATGTTCATGTTGCAGGAAATTTCGCGGGCGAATATGCCGCTCTCGCAATTTCGTGCTCCGTTCGAGCGCTACGAAGCCAGTGGTGAAATCAATACAAGCGTGAACGACGCTCAGATGGTGATGCAGGCCGTGTCGAAAACATTCGAAGGCCGACCACAAGACTGGATCGATGGGCTCACTGTCGATTGCGGAGATTGGTGGTTCAATTTGCGTCCATCAAATACCGAACCACTGTTGCGCCTCAATCTTGAGGCTGCAACACGAAGTGAATGTGATGACCATGTGGCAGAAGTTCTGTCACTTGTGACATCGCTATAAAAAATGCAAGGATTTCCCTATGGCAACGATTGAACCCGCCCTTTTGGCCATTTTGGCTTGTCCCGAAGACAAGGGTCCCTTGTTCTTTATTGAGTCCGAAGCCATTCTGTACAACCCTCGTTTGAAGCGTTCCTACAAAGTGGTGGACGGTATCCCTGTGATGTTGATTGAAGAATCAACAAATGTCACAGAGGCTGAACACGAACGTTTACAAGGCGTCGTCGCCTCGCAGGGCATCAAAGCCACTTTTGCTCAGTAATCACTGATTACACTCGTTCTCTGATCGGGCTGATTAGAGCGGTGCCAGTTGGCCCCAGCCACGTTCATTGTCAGAACACACAAGGAGCCTCCATGTCCTCTCTCGCCGATCGTCGCGATTATCGCGTCGCCGACCTCAGCCTTGCGCCATTTGGTCGTAAGGAAATCCATCTTGCCGAGCATGAAATGCCCGGTCTTCGTTCGTTACGCAAAGAATTCGGTGCATCAAAGCCGCTAGCCGGTGCTCGCATCTCGGGTTCACTGCACATGACAATTCAGACCGCCGTGCTTATTGAGACATTGGTGGAGTTGGGCGCAGAAGTGCGCTGGGCAAGCTGCAATATTTTCTCCACGCAAGACCACGCTGCAGCAGCAGTTGTCGTAGGTCCAAATGGAACCCCCGACAATCCACAAGGTGTCCCCGTGTTTGCCTGGAAGGGTGAAACATTGGAGGAGTACTGGTGGTGCACCGAACAAATGATGACCTGGCCAGACGGCGGTCACGCCAACATGATTCTCGACGATGGTGGTGACGCCACCATGTTGTTGCACAAGGGTGCTGAATACGAAGCATTGGGTGCTGTTCCAGATCCCACCAGCGCATCGAACCCCGAGCTCGCAATCGTGCTCGGACTTTTGCAACGTTCATTGAAGAACGAGCCCAATAAGTGGGGCGAGATGGCCAAGCACATCAAGGGTGTGACGGAAGAAACCACCACAGGTGTGAAGCGTTTGTACAAGATGGCAAAAGACGGAGAATTGTTGTTCCCCGCCATCAACGTGAACGACTCGGTTACCAAGAGCAAGTTCGACAACTTGTATGGTTGCCGTCACTCACTGATTGATGCCATCAACCGTGCAACCGACGTCATGATTGCGGGCAAGCTTGCTGTCGTGTGTGGTTACGGAGACGTGGGCAAGGGTTGCGCGCAATCATTGCGCGGTCAAGGTGCTCGCGTCATCGTCACAGAAATTGACCCCATCAATGCATTGCAGGCTGCAATGGAGGGATACGAGGTCAACACCCTTGAGTCCACTCTTGGTTCGGCCGACATCTTTGTTACCGCCACCGGTAACGAGGCAATCATTACTGCCGAACACATGGAGAAGATGAAGCACAACGCAATTGTGTGCAACATCGGACACTTTGACAACGAGATTGATATGGCTGGTTTGTCACGCAGCAATGCGTCACGCGATGAGTTGAAGCCCGGAACAGACTTGTGGACATTTGCAGATGGTCACTCGGTCATCGTGTTGGCTGAAGGTCGCTTGGTGAATCTTGGTTGCGCAACCGGGCACCCATCATTCGTGATGAGTTGTTCATTCAGCAATCAAGTCATTGCGCAAATTGAATTGTTCAACAACACCGAGCAATACCCGACTGGTGTGTATGTGTTGCCGAAGCGTCTTGATGAGAAGGTGGCGCGCGCTCACCTTGATGCTCTGGGCGTGGTGCTTACTAAGTTGTCCGATGAGCAGGCCGAGTATCTCGACCTTGATCCAGCAGGTCCGTTCAAGCCAGAGCATTACCGCTATTAATTAAGCAAAAAGGGCCCTGCCGCTGAATGCGGCAGGGCCCTTTTTGCTTTGCAGTTACTGCTCCAGTGCTTCGCCTTCGGCAGCCACAATCGCCGTCGGCGACATACGGAACATGCGAAGGGTGATTTGCACCATGGGGCCAATTCCCAGCGCAAAAAAGAAGGTGCCGAACCCGATGTGGCCACCAAGCAGGATGCCGATAAGCATCACTGTGACTTCGACGGTGGTGCGTGCCAGTCGCACGCTGATGCCAAACTTCTTGTTGAGACCGAGCATGAGTCCGTCGCGTGGTCCACTTCCAAATTCGGCGCCGATGTAAAGACCAGATCCGGCAGCGATGATGGCAAGACCTGGAGCCATCAGGGCGATTATGAACTGGGCCGCA
>CAYSPE010000030.1:0-21720 GCA_964432845.1 uncultured Bifidobacterium sp. | reverse complement strand
TTGTCGAACAATTCGACGCCTTCCCACTTGCTTCGCTCCCATCGACCTTGCACCAGTGCTGCATGTGCTTGGGGAACATTGCGTGCAACCGCCATGAGCATGGCCATGGTGTGTTCTGCCGCAGACACGATGTTTGATTCGGGCGCATTCGCCACCATGACGCCGCGCTTTGTCGCTGATTCAACATCAACGTTGTCGAGACCAACACCGGCACGACCCACCACTACTAAGTCGTCGGCAGCGGCAAGCATGGCTTCATCCACCTGGGTGGCTGAACGCACGATGAGCGCATGTGCTCCCTTGATAGCGGAGTGCAACTGCTCTGGAGACAGGCCGACTTGTACGTCGACGTCGTGTCCGGCTGTGCGGAGCTTGTTTAAACCGCCTTCGGCGAGTTCTTCGGAGACCAGGATTCGTGCCACTCGTCAATTCTCGCCGCTACGACCGTAGATTCCTTAACGGATTAAACATTCCGTAAAGCCAGGTATCGAGGACCCATGAGCCACCCATTTCTTTCTGAACAATGGATTGAAGCTGCTCGCGACATTCGTCACAGGCACGCTCATGTCGTGCCTCATATTGATGCCAACGTGCGCATCAACGTGATCACCACAAAGGTTCCCTTTGGTGACGACACCATTCATGCCCATATCGACACCACATCTGGCACGCTCGAACTGGATTTCGGACATCTTGAGGCCGCCGACCTCGTCATCACCACCGATTACGAGACTGCCCGTGCACTGTTTGTAGAACAAGACCCCGCGGCCAGCATGCAGGCCTTCATGGCCGGGCGCATCAAAGTTGAGGGCGACATTACGCAACTCATGATGATGCAGGTTGCTCTTCCACAAACCGATGCCACCAATGCAGTGGCTGCAGAAATTAAAGCAATTACCGCTTAGTCAGCTGTGTCAACCGCACTGCGGTCGGTTGGCGTGAGTTTGAACGCCAAGAACATGGCGATGCATGACGTGAGTGCACCGGCCCACAACGCATAGCCGTAACTAGAGAGCACGTTGCCGTCGCCCGTTTTACTACCCAATGCCATCTCATGAATAGAGATCATGACGGTGGAACCGAGCACCGCACCCATTTGTGACAACAACTGCTGCATCGCACCGGCAACACCAATTGATTCTTCCGGTGCAGAGTTGGACACCAATGCACTGAGTGCAGGTCCGGCAATACCAAAGCCAATGCCCGATAGTCCGAGGCCGATGATAACCAGAATGTCTGCTGCGCCACCGCGAATGGTGCTGAGCAACACCATTGATGCAATCACACCACACGCACCCAATACTCCGGATACCCGCTCTCCTACTCGCATGGTGAAGTAACTAGCAAGTGGCGCAGTGAGTGAGAAAGTGAGTGGGCGTGCGATGACCAACAATCCGATATGGGAAGCCTTCATGTGCAAACCGTTTTCCAACATTTGTGGAATCACGATGAAACCGCCCATGTAGGCAAAGTTGATGAGCATCTGAATCACCATGGGCAAAATGAGATTGAGGTTGCGCAACCAGTGCAACGGCAACAATGGCGCTTCTGCTGCTTGTTCCACTTTCACAAATGCATAGAACGACAGAATTGAAGCAACAAACGTAATGATGATTGCGGGTGAACTCCATCCCCACGTGTGGCCGCGGTTGACCGCCAACAAGAACAACGTGGCGCCCATACCAAGGGTGACAGAACCCCAAATGTCGAACTTCACATTCTTCATACGACTGGTTTGAGGCAACAACCTCCAGGCGATAAGAGATGCAACCAGCAACAGCGGAGTCTGAATGATGAAAATCATTCGCCAACCGATGCTGTCGACGAGTGGTCCACCCAACACAACACCCAACACAGGTGCTCCAGCGGTGGTGAAACTCCACAAGCCCATGGGACGCACGCGTTCGTGAGGTTCGAACAATCGATTGATGTACGCCATTGCGGCTGGACCAGTGGCTGAACCAGCAACTGCCGACATGAGTCGGAAGAACACCATTGATGGCGCATTCCATGCAAACACCGTTGCGAGAGCAAAAAGTCCGGCAAAGAAGAGTCCGTATACGTACACCTTCTTGTGTCCGTAGAGGTCTCCGATTTTGCCGTACGCCGGACCCACCACACCAAAGGCCAACATGGGCCCGGTGATGGACCAGTTCAGAACGTTGACTGACGAATGAAGATCATCGGCGATGGTTTGCAAAGACACCACCAACACGGTGATGGTGGAACTGGTGGTGAATAATCCCGCCAAGATGACGATGAGGGTGGCCCACTTGCGAGTGAGACCTACTTTGCGGGCAACCTTGCGTGGAAACATTGTTGTCCAAGGGACAACAGACACTTCATCGACGCCGCCTTGTTCAATCGCGATTGTTTCGCGACCGTGCGGGACGAGTTCTTCTTCGTTATTGCGCGATGAGGGGTTCATGAGGCAACTACCGAGGGTAGTGCCTTACTTGTTCACCTTCGTAGCCATAGCGTTCAAAGCGGTTGTGAGTTCCGACACTGCCCAACGGTCGTTTTGTTCCACCGTCTCTGCACGTTCCCACGACTTGATGCGAGTGACTTCTCCACCCTTCACAAAGAACGTTTCTCCGGTGAAATCACACGCCGCCGAGGCCAAGTAGCACACCAACGGCGAGATGTTTGCAGGATCCCATTCATCGAATTGAGCAACGTCTTCGGGAGCAGCAATACGGTCGCCAAGACCAGGGGTTGCTTCGGTGAGGCGAGTACGAGCTGCAGGCGCGATGGAATTGCTCTTCACGTTGTAGCGGCTGAGTTCCTTTGCAAGGATCTGGCTGAATGTTGCAATACCGGTTTTGGCTGCGCCGTAGTTTGCTTGACCTGGGTTTGCAAACAGGCCCGATGTTGAAGAGGTATGCACAATGTTGCGCGGACGCGTGGAACCGGCCTTGTGTTGTTCGCGCCAGTACGCAGCTGCCCAACGAGATGGTGCGAAGTGACCCTTGAGGTGCACTTGAATCACCGCATCCCATTCAGCTTCGGTCATGTTGACCAACACACGGTCGCGCAAGATGCCAGCGTTGTTGACAAGAATGTCGAGATCACCAAATGCTTCAACGGCAGCATTGATCATTCGTTGTGCGCCTTCCCAATCGGCCACGTTGTCGTAATTGGCAACAGCCTCGCCACCCATGGCGATGATTTCGTTACACACTTGCTGAGCAGGTGTGTTGTCGACACCGGTGCCGTCATTGGCGCCGCCCAAGTCATTCACCACAACTTTTGCGCCTTCGGCAGCGAAAAGAAGTGCGTGCTCACGGCCAATGCCGCGGCCTGCGCCGGTGATAATTGCAACGCGTCCGTCAAGTGCTCCCATGGAAATCCCCCTTGTAGAGAACGCACACCCCCGTGCGTTCAACAGCGAGATTAGGGGAACTCGAGGTCTACGGTCTCACCGACGATGACGCGAGTGAAGTTACGTACTTGCTTGCCACCGATAAATGCCTTACGCAATCCGCGCTTGGTGTTACCAGTGACTTTGCCCACCACCATGCCGGCCTTCGTAAGACGCTCTTTCACAGTGGCCAAGTCGTGACCATAGATAGATGGAATCAGCGTGTGTACTTGACCCTTTGAAATTGTGACCGTGATGGTGCCGCCCTTTGCCAACTTCTCGCCCTTGGCAGGAACTTGGGCAGAGATTTGACCAGCCGGAACATCAACGCTTGGCGCATCGGGAGTTTGCGCAATGACAAGGCCCATCTCGGTGAGCTTTGCTGTTGCATCGGCGATGGTCATCTTGGTGAGATCGGGTACATCGCGCAATGCGGGGCCAGTAGAAACGTTGACCGCAATGGTGGTGCCCTTCACCACTGAATCGCCCGCCTTCAACGTTGGCTGATCGGGAACGCTCCAGTTCACCACGGTGCCCGCAGGAATTGTTTCGTCGCTTAATTCTGCAGGCGCTGCCACCAAGCCAAGCGCAGCCAACTTTGCTTTTGCATCTTCAATACCAAGACCGGTGAGTTCTTCAAGCTTCGAAAGAGTTGGCCCCTCAGAGACCACGAAAGTAATGGAGCTGCGCTTTGCCAGATTGGCGCCAAGCACAGGATTGGTGCGAATGATTTGACCAGCCTTTACTTCGTCGCTGCGTTCTTTCACCACAACAACGTCCCAGCCATACGGCGACACTTGATTGCGCGCTTCTGCCTCAGAGAGTCCGGCAAGTGCGGGAACTGGATTCTTCGGATTCAAGACCGTGTAATAGGCAGCAACGCTTCCGCCGGCAATTAACGCGATGAGAACAATGGCAATTGCAATGCGTCGACCCCAGTGCTTTTTCTTGGGGCGCACTACTTGTGCTGTTGGATCTTCTGCAGCGAGAGCCTGCAAGGTTTCAACATCAACTGCAATAGGGCCGGTGTCGTCTCCGCCGATTGTGAGTGGCAATCCGGAAGGATCAGTTGGGTCAATGATTGCAATAGGAATTGGCCCGGTGTTGGAATCAATCTTTGGCGTCGTACGAATGAGAATGGTTTCGGGTGAGCCAGCATTTTGCACTGGCGCAGGAATTTCACCAGTTGCATCTTTTGATGGCACTTCAGTTGGCGTTGCGATTGGAGCAGACACGTCTGCATCAAACAATCCAGTTCCCACAACATCGATGGGAGTTGGGCGTGCCATTTTTTCTGCGGCTTGCACCAACGCAGTACCGAACTCGCGAGGACTGAAACGCTCGGGTGCAGTTGGACGTCCGGCACGCTCGAGCACTTGCGCAAGAGCACCAAAGTCGGCGCTCACTGGAAGCAACTTGCCAACTCGGTTTGCGAATGCAGCAGCAACCGTGTCGCCAGCGAACGGAACTTCGCCCGTCATTGCTTCAACAAGAATGAGTGCGAGCGAATACACATCGCTTGACGCAGTGCGCGCTCCGCCTTCACCCAACTCAGGTGCCGCGTAGGTGGCTTGGTCGAGAGACAGAGAATCGAGAGGACGCAACGGCGCACCAAAGCCCACCAACCGCACACGGCGGTCGAGACCGAACACCAAACGGGAAGGGCGAAGGTCTCCGTGGCTGATACCCACCTTGGCCGCCGCATCGAGTGCGCGGCAAATATCGACACCCACAATGAGCGCCTGTGACGGGGTGAGACGTCGACCGCGGTCGAGGAACTCGCGCAATGAACCGCCGGCCAGACGCTCGCCCACCACGAACACGTGACGGTCGCCGTCGAGGGTGACCTCGCCGTGGTCGAGGACGGACTCAATGCAGGGGTGACGAAGGCTGGAAGCGACAAGAACCTGATGTTCGAAGGCGGCCAACGCGTCGGTTTCGGTGGTGGAACCAATGGCTGGGTCGACGAGTTGCGCGAGAGGAACGATGCGCACCGAGATGGGCTCGTTCGACGACAGGTCGGTGGCATCGAACTGCACCACACCCGTGGCTGATCCGGCCGCCTCGGATCGGATTTGGTCGAGCTGGTAGCGCCCGCCCAAGACCGTGCCTGGCATGTTCTCTGGGTCCTTCATGACCCTACGAACCTAGCGTGTGACGCCCGTGGCGGTGTATCGAGCCCCATTTTGAGCCAGAATGGGCTTGTGAAACGCCGAATTGACAAGCAATCCCTCATCGTCAGCGTCGGCGTGGCCGCGGGCGTGGTTCTCATCGCCATGGGCCTCAACAGCGGCACCACCGGCCGAGAGGCCCAGAAAATTCCGGCGGTCATCGAACGCATGTCCCCTGGCCCGGGCGACCAAGTGGTGCAGCAAGCGCAGGTGTCGGTCGACTTCGTGGACGGATATGAGGCAAGCCTCACGATCGACGGAATCATTCTTGACACCACTCGCCTCGACGAACTCACCGACCCATCAAAGCCGGTGAAGCCTGGCGCACAAGTAGAACTGCCACCTACCGCCATCTTCGACCCGGGCAACTACATCATTAGTTACACCCCACAAGACGGTGCACCGATTGAAACCTTCTCGCAGGGCAAACACACCGCCATTGTGCGTTACTGGAAAATTGTGGAAGGCCCTGCAAAGGCTCAATCGTTTACCTGGGATTTCGAAGCCAACTAATTAAGTAGGCAACTCGCCAGTGGCGAGCAAAATTTCGAAACCAGCTTCGTCGAGAACCGGAATTTTCAGTTGTTCGGCCTTGGTGACCTTGCTGGCGCCTGGTGACTCGCCTAACACCACCGCGAAAGTTTTTGCGCTCACACTTCCTGGGCTCTTACCGCCACGCCGTTTAATGGCTTGCTCTGCTTCTTCACGCGAATAGTTAGCAAGTGTGCCCGTGACCACCACTGCTTTACCAGTGAGAGTTTGTTCTTCTGTACTCACTTCCACTCGGCCGAAATCAACACCTGCCGCACGCAGCTTTTCAATGATGTTGATGTTCTCTGGTTTTGCAAACCACGAAGCGATTGATGCGGCGATGACTCCGCCAACTCCTTCGACAGAAGAGAGGTCTTCTTCGGTCGCCGCGATGATGGCATCGAGAGTGCCGAAGTGTGACGACAAAGATTCTGAAGCTGCAGGACCAAGATGCTTGATTCCCAAAGCAGTGAGAAGTTTTGGCAACGGTTTTGTGCGTGATGCTTGGATTCCGTCGACGAGGTTTTGCGCGCCTTTCTCAGCAAATCCGTCGAGGGTGAGAAGTTGCTCCACCGTGATGGAATACAGATCTCCAACGTCTGCAACCAAACCAGCATCGCTCAAGGCAAACACTGTTCGTTCGCCAAGGCCCTCAATATCCATTCCGCCGCGACTAGCGAAATAAATAATTCGTTGATCTCGTTGGAACGGACAGGATGGCTCAATGCAACGAGTGTCCGCTTGATCATCAAGTTTGACCAGTGTTGATTGCACGGGGCACGGACAAGTTGACGGAAATTCCCATGGCTCTGACTTCTTTGGACGTTTGGCCAAAACTGGCCCCACCACTTCGGGAATGACATCGCCCGCTTTGCGCACTACAACCGTGTCTCCAGGGCGAACGTCTTTCGCCGCAACCTGATCGCGGTTGTGCAAAGTAGCCATGGTGACGTTGGAGCCACCCACAAACACGGTGTCGAGCACGGCAAATGGCGTGACGCGACCGGTTCGGCCCACTGAGATTTGAATGTCTTTGAGAAGTGTGTGCTTTTCTTCGGGTGGAAATTTGAACGCAATGGCCCACCGCGGTGCACGAGATGTGAAGCCGAGTCTTTCGCGTTGCTCGAGACTGTCAACTTTGACAACAGCGCCATCAATTTCGTACGGAAGTTCATGCCGGCGTTCTTGCCACGAATGACAAAACTCCATAACAGCGTCGATGGAGTCAACGATGCGAATTTGGGGATTCACAGGAAAGCCCAACGACTTCAGAAATTCAAGCGTTTCGTGATGGCTGGTGAATTCGGGACCACCCACCACTTCACCCAATTGATACGACCAAAGCGAGAGATCACGCTGTGCGGTGATGGTGGGATCTTTCTGTCGCAAACTGCCCGCACCGGCATTTCGTGGGTTCACTGGCACAGCAAGTGTGGCGCGACCATTTTTGGTGCGTTCGAGATTTTCTGCCTCGCGTTCCGCCTTGAGTTTTTCAAAGGCCGCGATGGACATGTAGATCTCGCCGCGCACTTCCAACACCTCAGGTGCATTCGTTGCAGATGCAGGGAGAGAGCGAATGGTGGCAACGTTTGCCGTAACGTCTTCACCCACTTTGCCGTCACCTCTAGTGGCGGCTTGCACCATGACACCATTCTCATACCGAATGCTGATAGCGAGACCATCAATTTTGAGTTCGCACACGAACTGCACAGGTTCACCTTCAAGACCTTTGGCAACACGCTCACCCCACGCGCGCAATTCTGATTCATCCATGGCGTTGTCAAGACTGGTCATGGGAACGCGGTGCGTGACTGGATCGAAAGTTGTGATGGTGGCCGCGCCCACTGCTTCAGACGGCGACATTGCATCGGCGAGTTCGGGGTGTTCTGCTTCTAGATCACGGAGCTCACGCACCATTTGGTCGTACTCAGCATCGCTGATGCTTGGGTTGTCTGAGCCGTAGTACAACTCGTTGTGTTCGCGAATTTGCGCGCGCAACTGTTCGATGCGTTTTTTGGGAGTTGGTGTGCGCGCCATCGCCTACAAACTACTCAAGGCAAGCGTCAAGGGATTGTTACGAACCGAGGGTGAGTCGCGATGCCGTGGCTTGCTCGGCAACTTTGGTAGCCACGCTGCGAACATTGCCGAAAACTCGCTCGGCAACAGCCTCTGAATGAGTGCCCAATCCGCAAGCGGGAGTGACATAACTCATGCGGCGTAAGTCCAACGGGTCTACTCCTGCACGCACCAATGCGCACATGGCTTCCATTAGTGCTTTCCATGAACGCTCATCGCTGACAGCGATGGGACCATCGGTGCGAATGGCGCCCCACGCAATACGTCCACCGTGTGCAAGGTGGTCAGATATTCGACTCGCTGACAACAACATTTCGGACATTTGAGATTCATCGGATGACGATGGCACTGGAACAGAAATGATGTTTGCACCAGTCGCAAGAAGTGCTCCCCAATCGACACGACCGCAACAATGCAATCCGCTGATGTTGCCTTCGTCGACAACCGCCAACGCACCAGAGATGAGGTCGATGACTTCTTCAACTCCGATATGGAAGCCAGGTTCCAATGCTTCAGACATGGATGGCTCATCTAGCACGATGATTTGCTTGACGTCACCACACACACGTGCGACTTCATTTTCAAGTTCGCGCACGTGAGAACTAACTGCTTGCAGTGCGAGTGGGAATGCAATAGACGGATCAATTCCGATGCGCACCAACGCGACGCCCAAAGTGACGGGGCCAACGAATTGCCATTTCACTTTTTTGGTGCCGTAGTTGTACGAATCAAACGTATTGAGGAAGGCGGCAAACGCGCCGTACGCCTCAGAGTTGAGGTCGGTTGTAATGAAGTGGTCAACATCGATAGCCGATACGTCGACGCTGATGCTGGCGTACTGCCCCACCGACACGCCTTCAATACCAACGAGTGCTTGCGCAATCATTCCTTCCATAGGCGAACGACGAGGCAACGATGGAATGGTGGGAATATCTGTGGAGTTCCATACAAATTGGAGTGCTTGGGTGAGGCTGCGGTGAGGCAAACTGCCCACTCCAAACGTGGCGCCGGGCCGAGGCAGGGTCTGAGTTGATGTGGTCATAGTGCTGCCTCCTTCCGTTGTGTGGCGAAATCTCCTACCCATTGGTAGCACCGCCCACTTTGCCCGTACGAACTGGGGAATTCTCTTTCATGGCCAGCCACGAGGCAGGCTATGTATATGGCTCGCAACACCTCAGTTTCCCCGCGCACGGTGATTCTGGGTGTTGCTTTGGCGGCGTGGGTGACATTGGCAGCGGCCGCCCCGTGGCATCACCTTCATCACCATTCCGTTGCGGTGTCAGCCGTGCTTGAGACATGGGGATGGTTGGGCTGGACTGTTGCCGCCATCGGTCTACTGGTGCCTTCACCCATGGGGCTCACGGCAATTCGAAGCATTGCGCCACTTGCAGTGCTGGTGTCGGTCATCGCAGTTGCGCCCGTGGGAATTTTTGCGGCGGTCATGATTGTGGTGATTGCATCGTCAAGCGTGTTTGCCGATGTGATGGTGCAAGGAAGTGCGTACGGCGACGAACAGCGCTTCGCGCTACGCACTCCAGTTCCGTACATGGCGCCGGCCGTCGTTGCGTGGCTCGCACTGTTCGGTTCGCTCATTGGTGGGTCGCTGATGATCGCAGCGCAGAACTACGTGGCTGGCGTCCCCATTTTAATATTGGGCGCACTTTTGGCACGTACCGTTCCTGTACGGCTTCATCGACTTTCACGTCGGTGGTTAGTCATCGTTCCAGCGGGCATCGTGGTGCACGATCACATGGTGTTGGGCGAGACACTCATGGTGATGCGCAAGAACATCAAGAGCATTTCTCGTGTTACCGAAGCAGGCCCCACCGCAGATTTCACGGGTGGCATTGCCGGAGACCGCATTGCTATTGAAATGTTGGAGAGCGACAAAGTGGTTTTGTCTGAGATCACCGCCAAGACTTTGGGCACCACTATTGCCTTACACGTGACTGCGTTTTCATTTGCACCGCGCCGCTTATTGGTGGCGCTAGACGCAATTACGCAGTAACTATTCCGCCGCCAAGAACAACTGTGTCATTCACGTCGTAGAACACCACTGTTTGACCAGGCGCGATGCGACGGTTCGGTCGCACCCATTCGAGAACGACCGAATCTCCTTGGCTAACAATGCGCGCAGCGTGACGCTCACCATGGGCACTACCTTGCACCAGTACCACTTGCGATGTGACTAGTTGAGCGTCGCCGGCGTGGGGCCAACTCATCGACGACACCGTTGAAGTCGGCGTGTACAACTGCTCTTCAGAGCCCACCACTACTCGACGTCCCGGAACATCGACGTCGATGGCGTAACGAATGTCGCCACCGCCAAGGCCGAGACCACGACGCTGCCCCAATGTCACTAATTCAACAGCCGGCACACTTCCTACCTTGTTGCCATCGGTGTCGAATACATCTGCTTCGTTGAATGTGAGGCGAGGTTCCAAGAACCCAGCACGACCAATGGTGGTGCCGATGAAACACACATCCTGGCTGTCGGGTTTGCTTGCAGTACGCAAACCAGCTTGCGCAGCAAGTTCGCGTACTTCGCTCTTTTGCATGTTGCCCACAGGGAACAACACGTAATCAAGATCCTGGTTACTGAGCATGTGCACCACGTAGCTCTGATCTTTGGCGGCATCGTCTCCACGAGCGACTCGTTTAACGCCATTGTGTTCAACAATGCGCGCGTGGTGACCCGTTGCTACAGCATCAAACCCCAATTCACGGCCGCGTTCAATGAGTTTGTCGAATTTGAGATGGCGATTGCATTCGATGCATGGGTTGGGAGTGGTTCCTTCAACATGTGACTGCACGTATGGGTTCACCACTTGCTCGTTGAATTCTTCGGAGAAGTTGAACACCAAGTGATCGATTTCCAATTGCTGAGCAACTCGACGCGCATCATCAACGTCGCTCACGGAGCAGCAACCTGTGTCGCTTTCGCCACCCCATAAACGCATGGTGACACCCACGACATCGTGTCCCTGATTCTTCAGAACAAGAGCGGCCGCCGACGAATCAACGCCACCAGACATGGCAAGAAGTACTTTCATTTCTTCACCGCCACCAAACGCTCGGCAGCTGCAACGGTTGCATCGACTGCCGCGTGAATATCTTCTTCAGTAGTGGTGTGACCGAGGCTGAACCTGAGTGAACCTTTCATACGTTCGCGAGGCACACCCATGGCGTGCAAGACGTGTGATGGTTCCATTGCACCGCTTGCACAGGCAGATGCCGCCGAGACACAGACATTGTGTTGGTCGAGCAGATACAGAATGGATTCGCTTTCCAGTCCCTCAAGACACACATGCGCGGTTCCGGCAATTCCGACTCCGGGCTTCAATGTTGCCACCGCCTGAGGAATTCGTTGAACAAGGTCGCGCACCAGCACATCACGGAGGGCGGCAAGGCGCGCCACTTCTGAACTGCGATGCTGATCGGTCAATGCCAAAGCGGTTGCAGTACCCACAATGCCCGCAACATTGTGCGTGCCGCTGCGACGATCTCGTTCTTGACCACCACCCAAAATGAGTGGCTCTAGGTGTACTCCTTCGCGCACCACCATGACGCCCATGCCTTTGGGCCCACCAAACTTGTGTGCGCTGAGAGTCAACACATCAACGTGCTTCCAAATATCGCGCAAGTCCAACCAACAAGCTGCCTGCACCGCATCGGTATGAAAGATGGCGTTTTCAGCACGGCCGCGAACTGCATGCGACAGATGTTCGATGTCGTTAATGGCGCCGGTCTCGTTGTTGACTGTCATCACGGACACAACACTCACGTTGTCCGTCGCAGTCAACACCTCGCGCAAGACTGTGGGATCAACTGGCCCCTCCGGGGTAACGGGAACCACCACACCATTGACATGCTCAACACAGTGCAGCACCGCATGATGCTCGGTTGCCGAACAAACGGCAACACCTCCGTTACGACGCACCGCACCAAGAATCGCCGTGTTGGCACCTTCGGTTCCACCACTAGTAAAAACAATTTCGCCGGGCTTGCAACCGATTGATGATGCAACTAGGTCTCGTGCCTCATCAATCGCTTTTCTGGCCTCGCGCGCAAATCGATGTGATCCAGATGGATTCGCAAACATCACATCGCCATATGGTTCCATTGCCGCGCGAGCCTCGGGCCGCAGGGGCGACGTGGCGGCATGGTCGAGATACACGTATGGAGAATGTGTGGAGCTCGTGCCAACCATGTTTCTCAGGCTACCGATGCCACCGCTACGCCTTTGCGCGATTGACTGTGTTCGTGGAATCTTCGGCTCGCAACCCCTTTGGCATTGAGGGCTACTCGTCGAGCACGTACGGGGATTCCTTTGCCGACGTGTACGACGATTGGTACCAAAACCTCAATGACACCGATTTCGTTCAGTCCATCGTGCGGGACCTGCCCACCTCGCCTGTTCGTGTGTTGGAACTTGGCGTCGGCACGGGTCGCCTGGTGCGTCAGTTCCTCACACACCGAGCATCGGCCGCGGATTCGTACGTGGGCGTTGATTCGTCAGAGGCGATGCTCACCGTCGCTCGCGCACAGCGTTTCCCTGCGCACGTGCACATAGAACGTGCAGACTTTTCCGAGTTCATCCCCCGCGGTCCATTTGACGCGATCTTTGTGGGATACAACACGTTGTTCAATTTGCCCAATGAACTGGCTGTACAACGGTGCTTCACATTGGTAAGTGAACAACTTGCTCCGTCGGGCCACTTCTATGTAGACGTGGTGCGGCCGGTTGACTCCGACAATGCAGACCACCGCACCATTCGACACATGAATACCGATGAAGTAGTTCTTTCAGAGAGCACACACGATGCACAACAACAACGAATTACGGGGCGATTCATTCAGTTCTCGCGAAATCAGAATGTACGAATTCGTCCGTATTCGGTGCGGTATTTCTCTCCCGAGCAATTAGACGCCATGGCCGAAAAGGCTGGATTGCACCTTGTGAAGCGCAGCGAGGACGGCAATGGGACAATGTTCACGCTTGATTCACCACGTCACGTGTCGAAGTACGCACAAACGTCGCCAAGTCCATCTATCCTGAAAGCACCGTGAGTCAACTACGCCTAAACCTCCTCACCGGCCGATGGGTAACGGTGGTTCCATCCCGAGCTAATCGCAGTACCGACTTTGCACCGCGTACGCAACAGGTCGAAAGCGATCCCGGAGCATCGTGTCCTCTCTGCCCCGGTGCAGATCGACCCGAAGCTCCGTTGTTCGAAAGTGTTGACGCGCACGGAAATTGGCGTATGCGTGTTATTCCCAACCGCTACCCCGCATTCGAGGGCGATGAATCCCTCGCTGTGCGCAATTTGGGACCCGTGCACGTCATGGCAGAGGCCAGTGGCACTCACGAAGTATTCGTATTTCAGCCCGAGCACAACCAGCGCCTCGACATGTTCTCCGATGACGTCATCGCCGAGCTCATGTCAACGTTGAAGAGCCGCCTTGTTGCTCACGCGAACACTCCCAACATTCGCTACACACAAGCAATTGTGAATCACGGTCGCGAGGCTGGCGCATCACTTGCACACCCACATGGCCAGTTATTGGGGCTTCCATTTGTACCGGGCGAAATTCTTGAAGAAGAACGCGCATTCGAACGCTTCAAAGGTGGATGCATTGTGTGCACCACGGCTGAAGCCGAAGCCGGTACCGAGCGTTTCGTTCTTGACAACGAACATGCCACCGTCATTTGCCCGTTCTGGAGCAGCAGCCCATACGAGATGCTCATCATGCCAAAGTCGCACCACATTCACTTGTGTGACTCAAGCGATGCAGAACTCACCGGCGTAGGCATTGCAATTCGTGACGCGCTTGCGCACCTCGTGAAAACCTTGGGCGACATAGCGTTCAACTTGGTGTTCCACACCGCACCGTCACACCACTCAGGCATGTACCACTGGCACGTTCACCTGTTCCCGAAGCTCACCACCACAGCTGGCTTCGAACGTGGCACCGGCGTGATGATCAACATCGTTGCTCCCGAAACCGCAGCAGCCGAACTGCGCAGCGCCAACAAGTAATTCGTTTACACGAACAAACGAATCAGCGCAGTGGTGCCAACGCCACCAATAATCACCAACCAAAACGGTGCTTTTCGCCATGTGGCCACCACTGCCACCGCCAAACCGGCAGCGCGCGCGTCAACGCCAATGTGATGACCCACGGTGAATGTGTCTTTGGTGATGAGGCCGGCGAGCAATGCCGCCGGAATGAGAAACAAACATCGCTCGAGCGCGGGCGGCATGGTGTGTTGACCGATGATGACCGCGCCCAGCAACTTGGTGAAATACGCCGACGCGCCCAACACAAGAATAAATGTCCAACTCATGGCGCACCGTCCGTTGGCGCTGTGGGTGCAGGCACATTGCGCGGATGAAGTCCGAACAACATTCCGGTGGCGGCAACAAGCACGGGAACTCCGATAGGCAAGAACGGAGCAAGCACAACGGTGGTGATTCCACCAAACAATGCCGCCTTCTTCCCTGCCGGTGTCTTTAAATGCGGTGCAAGCATGGCGGTAAACATCACCGGAAATGCAACGTCTAGCCCGAAGTCGCTGGGGTTGATGTTGCTACCTACCATCGCCCCAATGAATGTGCCGAAGCACCAACTGAAATACAAAATAGGTGCCGACACCCAAAAGGTCATGCGGCGCGTTTCTTGTGGTTCAGCAGTAACCAATGCGGTGGTTTCATCAATCACCCACTGGGCGCCCAACAAGCGAGCAACAAATTTGCTCTCACGCAAAACAGGAGCCATGGCCAGCCCGTACACAGCGTTACGGCCACCAATAAGAATTGCCCCACCCAATGCACTTGCAGCGTTCCCACCTGAAGCAAGAACACTCACCGCAGACATCTGCGATGCACCTGTAAACACAAACAGCGACATCACCGTTGCCTGAGTAACGCTTGCGCCCGCAGCCACCGCAAGCACTCCGAACGAAGTACCAAAGATGACAAACGCGACGCCCATGATGAGCGATGCAGAAATTATGCGGCGCGCACCAGGTGCACGGAAATAATGCATGAATTACTTGCCAGTGAAAGTGGCCTTGCCCGGGCCGTTTTCACGGAAGCTCTGCACACCGATTTGGCTGTCTTGAGTATGGAACACCTCTTCGAAGGCATGGAGTTCCATGCCAAGACCCGAGGCAAGATCTGTTTCGATGCCGGCATTCACCACGTGCTTGATGAGACGTGCTGCTTGCGTTGCGCCACTCGCAATGGTTGTTGCTAATTCAAGAGCACGCGCCATAAGAGCCTCTGGCTCCACCACTTCGTCGAGAAGCCCAATAGCCAATGCCTCATCGGCCTTCACTTGACGCCCGGTGAGCATCATTTCTTTTGCCCGACTTGCACCCACAATGCGAGGAAGGCGTTGTGTGCCACCACCGCCAGGAATGATGCCCAGCAGAATTTCGGGCTGACCAAAAACTGCCTTGGTTGAACCAATGCGGTAGTCACATGTCATTGACAGTTCGCACCCACCTCCCAATGCAAAGCCACTCACTGCGGCAATTGTGAATGCCGGGATGTCTGCAAATGCATTGAGTGCTGTGTGGAATGCCGCGCCAATTGTCTTTGCCTCAGCTGGTCCACTGAATTGCGAAATATCTGCTCCGGCAGCAAACAAACGGTCACCACCAGTGAGCACAACTGCACCAGCAGGTGCAGCAGTGAGTTCTTGTGCCACCTCGTGCAACCGACCCAACAGTTGTGTGGAAAGTGCATTGACCTTTGGTGAATTAAGCGTGACAACAGCGACGCCATTCGCATGACGCTCGAGAAGGACCAGTGATTCGTCGCTCATGCGCCAACACCTTTCAACATTTCATCTGCGGCTGACCATGGGTCAACTGTGTGATTGAGAACCTGAGACTGCAATTCTTCCCAGCGATCACCAGAGGTGATTTCGCGTGCACGTTGCTCAAGGCGGCGTGCAACAATTTCGCGCAATTCTTCACGAAGGCGGAAGTCGCGACGCTTCTTCAATTCGCCCGTTGATTCAATGACAGAACGATGTTCGAGGATTGCATCCCACAAAGCCGGCACGCCTTCGCCGGTATTGCCCACGGTGGCAATGATGGGCGGATGCCATGCTTCGTGTGGCAAATCGCTGAGTTCGAGCATCTGCTCAACATCGCGACGTGTTTCTTCAACGCCCTTGCGGTCGGCCTTGTTGATGACGAAGATGTCGGCGATTTCCATGAGGCCCGCTTTATTGGCCTGTACAGAGTCACCCCACCCAGGATTGAGTACAACAACGGTGGTGTCTGCCTTGCCGGCAATTTCCACTTCCACTTGACCAACACCAACGGTCTCCACCAAGATCCACTCGCGCCCCACTGCGTCAAGCATGCGAATTGCTTCCGGGGTGGACAACGACAAACCGCCAAGGTGTCCACGCGTTGCCATGGAACGAATAAACACACCCGGGTCGGTGGCATGGTCTTGCATGCGCACGCGGTCACCCAAAATGGCTCCACCTGTAAATGGTGATGATGGGTCTATTGCGAGAACCGCGATCTCCATCTCCATCTTGCGAAGATGCTTGATAACAGCACTGGTGAGGGTGCTCTTGCCGGCACCCGGAGCACCAGTGATGCCCACGGTGTAGCCGTTGCCGCCACGTTGATATGCCAACCGGCCCACTTCTCGGGCCACGGTGTCACCACGCTCAAGCAACGACAGAACACGAGCGAGCGCCGCACGGTCACCTGCGCATGCTGCTTCAAAGAGTTCGGAAGGGCTTAGGTTGCGGCGGCTCATTTAGGCGACCTGCACAACCTCGGTGATGCCGTCAATGCGGTCTTTCATGATGCGCTCGATGCCAGCCTTCAGAGTTTGGTCTTGAGCAGGACAACTGACGCATGCACCAGTGAGCTGCACCGTGACAATGCCAGTGGCTTCGTCGACTTCGCGCAAAATGATGTCGCCACCATCGGCCTGCAGAGCGGGACGAATGACCCCAATGGTCTCTTCCACTTGTTGACGCATTGACATGCTCACAGCCTACGCTGAGTACGTGTTCGCTCATCAAGGCGGTTGGGACGAAATGCTCTACGCCGCAGTCCCCATCGCGCTGATTTTTGGCCTTTTACGTCTTGCCACAGTACGGGCAAAGCGAGCCAAGAAAGCCGAGTCGGCTAGTCCGCGCGAATCCGACTAATCGAGGCACCCAAGCTGGCTAGGCGGCCCACCAAGTCGTCGTATCCACGGTCAATGTGGAAGACATCACTGATCTCGGTGATGCCTTGTGCGCTCAATCCAGCCACCACCAATGCAGCGCCGGCGCGAATATCGGGAGCAACAACTGGTGCACCCATCAAATGATCAACGCCACGCACCACTGCGTGATGACCGTCAATGGTGATGTCGGCGCCCAACTTTCGAAGTTCTTCTACATAACGGAATCGGCCCGGATACAAGTTCTCGGTCACAATGCCGACGCCATTGGCAACCGACAACATGGCAACAATAAGTGGCTTGTAATCGGTGGCAACACCGGGATACGGCAACGTGGATACGTCGACTGATGTCAATCGTTCAGGCGCCGTTGCCGTTATGCCGTCAGTGTCAATGTGAAATGAAATTCCCATGTCTGCAAATCGCGAAAGCATCATTCCCATGTGCTCAGCATTGGCACGCGCCACTCGCACTGTTCCACCACACATTGCAACAGCAGCAATGTACGTAGCGGCCTGCACACGGTCCGTAACAACCTCATGAGTCACGGCTTGTAGCGACCGAGAGTCAACTCCATCAATTGTGAGAGTTGATGTACCGATTCCGTCGATGCGGCATCCCATGTGTCGCAACATGGTGCACAGATCGACGATTTCAGGCTCTCGTGCTGCATTCTTGATGATGGTGGTTCCTTGAGCAACCACCGCTGCCATCAAGATATTTTCGGTTGCACCCACACTCGGAAAATCAAAATCGATCTCGGCGCCAACAAGTCGCGAACATGTGCCCACAATTCCTTCTGGCGTCACAGTGAAGGTTGCGCCCATGGCTTCGAGACCACGCAAATGCATGTCGATGGGTCGCCCACCAAAATCGTCGCCACCTGGCAAGGCGATACTGATTTCGCCAAAGCGCCCCAATAAAGGCCCGACAAGGTTCACCGATGCACGAATGCGGTCCGCCAATTCAAATGGCGCAACCGGAGTGATGGCACCGGTATTCACGATGTCAATGTGTTGGCCAACTTCACCCGCTGGCGCGGGCCTCATGGAGATCTGCAGGCCGACCGCGGTCAACAGGTCAGCCATAATGACCACGTCGTCAATGATGGGTGCGTTGGTGAGCGTGTACTTACCGTCGGCCAACAGAGCCGCGGCCATCAACTTCAATACCGAATTCTTGGCACCCGGGACAACAACCTCACCAGACAGGGGCTCACTCGTTGAGGCAACAATGATGTCACCCGAAGTGGAAAGCGTGTCTGACATACCTCTAAGTATGCTCCGCATGTGCCCACCGAAAGCAGGACTCCCCGATTTCGCCTGCCGACATGGGCATTGCCTAGCGACACATTCACGGTGCGTCAGCGCCGAATCGTGATCCTGATTGGCCTCGCCTCCATGGCATCTGCATTCATCAACACGTTGTTTACTCAAACTGTCGCGTTTGCAGCCGATGAGTTCAACATTTCTACAGGTGGCCAAGGCGTCGGTGCTTCCATCGTGCGTTTGGGCATCGTGTTGTGTATCCCTTTGGTTGCCATGGCCGACAAAAGAGGGCGTCGGCCCATCATGGTGGCCACTGCGTGGGCAGCACCAGTTATCTGTGCGCTCGGCGCTTTGTCGCCCAACTTCAGCTTCTTGGTAGCCACTCAATCCGTTGGACGACCGCTCGGATTGACACTCGACATTCTCATTGCAGTGGTGGCCGTCGAGGAAATGCCGCGCAACTCGCGCGCATACGCCACTGGATTGCTTGCAGTGCTGAGCGGCATTGGCGCAGGTGTTGCCGTTGCCGCTCTTCCGTTGGCCGACATCAGTGCATCATCATGGCGATACATCTACGCAATTTCATTGGTATGGCTTGTGGTGGCCGTGGCGCTGACGAGATGGCTCCCTGAATCACAACGATTCGAAATACAACCAGATCGCCACAGTTACAAACGCCATCTCACTAGTAGTGCAAAGCACACGCTTGTTCGCATTTGTTCTGTTGTGTTTCTCACCAATATTTTCATCGCCACAATGTCCATTTTTCAGAACCGATACCTGAAGGACTCACGCGGATATTCAGCAACACTTGTCGCACTCTTTACTGTGGCAACTTCATCTCCCGCATCCATCGGATTAGTGCTCGGGGGTCGAGTGGCTGATGAGCGTGGCAGACGGCTACTCGGTTCCACGTTGGTGCCATGCGGAGTACTTTTGTTGGCTCTTTCATTCGCAACGTCCGGCATCGCCATGTGGAGTGTTGCCATCGCCGGCGGACTGTGCCTGGGCGCTTCGTACCCCGCGCTCGCCGTCTATCGAGGAGAACTGTTTCCCACTCGTATTCGAGGAGTGGCCGGCGGCCTCATAATGACTGCGTCATTAATGGGCGGAATCATTGGTCTTTTGGTGGCCGGCTGGAGCGTGGACGCCGGTCTCTCCTACGGAACAGTGTTGTTGATTCTCACTGTATTCCCGATTGTTGCCTCGCTCATGGTGTGGCGCCACTACCCCGAAACTGCACATCTCGAACTAGAAGAGATCACTTCCAACAACTAGAGCGCGGCGATCCAATCACGAACGAACGCGCCGATCTCGTCATCTTTCTTTTGCAGTTCATGACGCGCATTTTCTAAGAAGTTCCATGTCACTTTCGTTGGCACCACTGCAAAGTGATGCTGTAGTTCCTCAGGGGTTCCAAAGTTGTCCTTTGTTCCGCTAATGGCAAGAACGGGTGCAGAAATGTGCGGTAGGTGTTCGGTGCGCAAGTTCTCTGGCTTCTTCGGCGGATGTAGCGGATATGACATGAGCACTAAACCGGCCACTAGTAATGGGTCGTTCTCGTCCGCATTGGCCATGCTGCACATTCGGCCGCCCATGGAACGCCCGCCAATCACTAATGAAGTAGTAGAGACTCCGAGGGACTCGGCGAATGCGCGAACTTCTGTTTTCACACAATCAATGAGCACTGGAGTCTTGTCGGGGAATGATTTCCCTGCTTTTCGATACGGAAAATCAACACGCAAAACCGGCAACGGCGACAAAGCTTCTTCTAGCGACACCAAAGACCCATGACCGGCTGATGAACCAGCACCTGGGAAAAACACTGCACCGCGAACCAAACTCATAGCATCTCCAACAACACACGGCGAGCTTCGGTGATATTGACAATTGCCTGACTGGCGTCATTTTCATTTCCGCCGTGGTCAGGGTGGGCTTTACGCAAACATTCGCGATAGCGCACCATGATTTCTTTTTTGGCTGGCTTGATGGTGCCGACAGGGAACCCAAGAATTTCCAGCGCCCACGCACGAGGGTCTGCAAGCGCCGACACCGACGATGCACGTGATCCTGCCAAATAACTAATGAAGCTGGCGCCAATGGGACCACGCCACATCATGGCTCTACGTAACAAAGCAACCAATTCTTTGCGAGCAGATTGCTCAAAACGCTCGAGCGAATAAATGGCGCCTAGTACTTGCTGCAACGGCGTGCCGTGACTTTGCAGTTCAAATTCCACGCTGTCACCTTTTTGCAACAATCTGTGCGAACTGTACGACAGACCATGGCGATCCACTTGGAAGCGATGTCGCAATCGAGGTTGCACCACGCGAGTGCCATTTTCTACTTCTACCAACAATCGCTGAATGTCGGGAATGAGGTCTTCGTCAACTTCTCGGGAATACACCGACACCACGGCTCCAAGGAGCAAGCCGCCAAAACCTGGCGCTGGATCAACAGGTAAATACAAATGCCCGATTGACAATCGTCGAGTGGGCGCAATGGGGCGCGAATGAAATATTTCCATTTCCGCCAGAAGCATGAGTATGACGCTACCGAGTAAGGAATTCTTCGGTGAATGAATATTCCTTAATCACATTCAATGTGTCTTTAAACCCATGACCTTCGCCGGCCATCACCTCTAATTGCACGTGTCCACCTGCCGCGGCCACCACATCACGCAATCGTTCGGAGTGAACAAGTGGCACCGAATGGTCTTGGTCACCGTGAAATATCAAAATGCGTGTGCCAGCGAGACGATGCGCACGCGATAAAGGTGACCTGTTCCACAACATGGAGTCATCAGCGCTCTGCGCCCCTATGAGTTGTGGCATGTAGTGCGTTTCAAACGGATCATCACCCCGCATGAGCTCGGCCAAATCGACAACGGGATAACTAAGTACGGCTGCGGATACTCTTGATGGGTCAATAGAAATGGCGTTCAGCGCCGTGAGCCCACCTGCGCTGCCACCCATAATCACGGTGCGCCCAGGTCGATACCCAAAGGTGCGCTGCACCTGTTCAATGACGGCCGCAGTATCAACGGCATCCACGTCGCCCCAATGACCTTCTAGAGCTTCGCTAAAGGCTCGACCATGTCCCGT
>CAYSPE010000029.1:0-22116 GCA_964432845.1 uncultured Bifidobacterium sp. | reverse complement strand
TGCTGCACAAGTGTGAGCGAGTTGCCCTCTGGGTCGGTGATACCAGCGAGCATCGGACCATTCGGTACTTGAAGAGGGTCGCTCACTTTTGTGCCGCCCAATTCCACTGCGCGTGTGAGCGATTCGTGAATGTTTCGCACCTGTATATAAATGGTGAAGCCTGGCTTCTCCGATGAGGCAATGTGTCCGGAGATGCCGTTCTCAGGGCTGCCGGGTCCGGCATGTATGGCCATGAAGCCATTTTCGGCAATGTTCCAATTGAACAATTGAGAATAAAAATCGCGCTGTTTCTTCTGATCGATCGCATTGATGGAAAAGTAAACAACGGGGCGTGCCCAATCGGGAGAACTCATATTCGCACTCTAGGCCGATGGAGTAGGTGGTGCCCACGGGCCTGATGGCGGTGGTGGTGGCGGAACTTGCGTTTGCTTGCGCCAGGAGAAAAACCACAAAAGCCCCATTACGGCACCAAGCGGTGAAATGAAGATTCCCACTATGTGAAGAATGAATCGCCCTTGATTTGTTTGGAACAGATTGGGAGTTGTGGCTAGGCCGATGATGTTGCACACCCAGCCCATGGCACCGAGCGCAAAAATTGCCATAAAGATGGAGAAAATAAAGAATCCCATGCCAGGGTCGATGTATGCCATGCACTGACATTAACCCGACAGAAAGTCACTAGTTTTGAGCGTTAATGGAAAGAACGCGTACATGAGTCCAAATATTTTGCTCATCACATTGGATCAGTTTCGCGGTGACTGTCTGTCGGCGGCCGGGCACCCAGTAGTGAAGACGCCAAATCTTGATGCTTTGGCGGAACAAGGAGTGCGATTCTCTCGGCATTACAGCCAAGCTTCTCCGTGTGCGCCAGGACGTGCATCTTTGTACACCGGCATGTACCAAATGAATCATCGTGTCGTAGCAAACGGAACACCTCTCGATCAGTCGTTTGACAATATTGCACTCGTATTACGAAGAGCCGGTTATGCACCAGCACTATTCGGATACACAGATCAATCCATCGACCCACGTGTATCTACAGGTGCAGATGATCCTCGGCTCTCGTCGTACGAGGGAGTGCTCCCCGGATTTGATTGCATTCTTGATCTCACTCGTAACTTTGATCCGTGGCGTGCGTGGTTGAGCAAAAAGGGATTCAACACAGAGATGAGCTTGCCTCGTTTGCTGAGCACAGAAAACGAACGCCCCTCCGACGCGAGTGTTTCCACGTTTCTCACTGATGAACTCTTGCGGTGGATGAAACAACAAGACGAAGGCTGGTGTGCGCACGCGAGCTTTATTCGGCCCCATCCTCCGTATTCGGCCGCCGGTGAATACAGCACAATGTATGACCCTCAAGATGTTGGTTCGCCAATACCAGTGGCCGATGAAGTTCACCCTTTTCATCAAGTGATGCTTTCGCTTGAAAACACCAAAGCTCCCACTGACGCCAACGAACTTGCACATATGCGAGCTCAATACTTCGGAATGATTACCGAGGTAGATGCACAACTCGGTCGCATCTGGAAGGCATTAAGAGACTCGGGTCAATGGGAGAACACAATCATTTTCGTTGTCGCAGACCATGCTGAATTGTTGGGCGATCACGGACTGAAGGAAAAGGTGGGGTACTGGGAAACCAGTCAGCACATCGTGTCCATTGTTCGTGATCCTCGACATTCCCATGCCCACGGAACAACGATTGATCGCTTTACCGAGAACGTAGACATCATGCCGACATTGTGCGAAATGGTTGGTCTTCGCATTCCTGCGCAGTGTGATGGTTTACCACTCACACCATTCTTGATGGCTCAAGAACCGCCAATGTGGCGAGAGCACGCGCATTGGGAGTACGACTGGCGGTTCTCGTTGATACCCGTTTATCCGCATGACGTGCCCTGGAAGCGACATTTAGAAACTATGAATCTGGCAGTTCACATGGGCGAGAAATATGCATACGTGCAATTCGGCGATGGTGATTGGCTGTGTTTCGACGTGGAAGCAGATCCCACGTGGCGAACTCAAGTAGTCGATCCAGAAATTGTGATGAGAGAAGCTCAACTAATGCTGCAGTGGCGCATGCGAAATGCGAGCCGCAATCATTCGAATTTCTTGGTGGAGAACGGCGGAACAGGCCGTTGGCCCGCAAATGTTCAGTGGCGCACTGACTGAATGCTCCTACGGCGACGAGCCGACGGAATAATCAATCCTGCAAATACTGCCAAGCCGATGGGAATAGCGATAAGAACGCGAGTCAGTGTTGATGAATGCGTTACTGGGCCAGCGACAAGTCCGATTGCGATTGTTGCGTTGCTTCCCGATGCGGCGGCTCCAGAAATTGCAAGTCTGTGATGTCCATTGTCGAGGTTCGCTGGAACTGCGAATTGCGCGGAAGCGGTACCTGTGCCATTGGTGCTGAGCGTGCCCAGATTTTGTGGAGTTGAAAACAGCCACACGTCAACCTGTTCATCCGCGGCCATACCTGTGACATCAAGTTTGATGGAATCGCCTGCGCTGAGGTGAACATTTCCATCAGAATCAAGGGGAGTGGTGGAGCCGTCGGCACTCACCACTGACACGGTGAGTTCGATACCTGATGCAGAAGCAACAAATTGGTTGTTTTCACGTGAGATAGAAACGTCGGTAGCCACACCATCGATAGTGGCTGCACCTGCACCTGGATCAACTGCAGGAACATTTGGCGTAGCAATGGTTGTAGACGTTGTTGATGATGTTGTTGATGACGCGGCCAAAGCAGACAAGCCTTGCGCGACCGTTGTTGTTGTAGCGCCGGCCACGGTTGATGCAATGGTGGGCACTGCAGATTGAGGAATAGCAGTACTTGCGGGTGCGACTGTTGCAACTGTTGTGCTTGACGATGCAGGAACGGTTGTCGTCGTGGTGGTGGTGGTTGTTGTTGTTGTTGTAGTAGTAGTTGAGGTTGTCGTTGTTGGTGTCGGGCCCGAAATATGAGTGACGATGTTGCTGCCCGTATTTGCAACCCACACGTTGTTGTCGACGATACGAACGGTGCCAGGTTGGGAACCAACCGGAAGTGTGGTGGGATTAACTACACTAGTGCTGGCATTGATTTGGGAAATGTATCCGTTATTGAAATTCGGCGCCCAAATGACAGCGCCGTCGTACACAAGGTTGGAGATGTTGCCACCGCCAAGATGCAGAGTGCGCACGAAAGTTCCCGATGTGTTGAGCTGCGTGACACTGTCATCTCCGGTGCCGTTCACCCAGATGTATCCGTTGGCAAGTAGCGCGCTTGTCGGACGGGTACCAACATTTGAATATCCGAGAACTGCTCCGGTTGATGGGTTGATACGTGCAACCTGTGCGTTATCAAAGAGCGGAACCCACAGGTTCGTGCCGTCGTAACTGATGGACGCAAGGTTTGACCCCGCCACGGTGATGGTTCGAGTGACGGTGGCTGAACTTGTATCGATGTCGGTGATGGTGCTGCCGCCACTACCAGGGACGAAAATGTGTCCGTTGACGAGGAGGCCCATTCCGGGGTGGGGCGCAACGTCGATGGCCGACCCCACAAGCGCGCCCGTGGATGGGTTGAAGCGCTCAGCTTTTGATGATGCCCATGAGATGACCCACATGTACGTTCCGTCGTACACAATGTCGGCGATGCTTGTACCAGTGAATGTGATCGTTCGCGTCACCGTTGCGGTGGTGGCGTTGATGTCAGTGATGCTGTTTGAACCAGAGTTCACAACGAAAAGATGACCGTTCCACGGCAAGAACTTGCACCCGTTGGCTCCCACTGGAATTGGCGAGCCAACAATTGCACCAGTGGCGGGATTGACTCGCTCAACCTGGTTGGAGCCGTATTCAGAGACCCACAAATATGTGCCGTCGTGGTACAGATCGCAGATGTTGGTGCCGTTCATGCTGATGTTGCGCGTCACTGCGGCGGGTGAACCGACTGGAGCGCCAAGAGCAGAACGCAACGGTGCGAATCCCATGGTGAGAGCAAGAGTGGTAACCGCTGCAACCACAAATCGAGGTGCAAACTTCGAGGCGAGGGGCAAATTCATATGGTTGGAAAATCTACCAACGTCTTCACCGAGAAAACTGCCCGCCCGATGTAGTGTCGCGATCGTGACGAAAGGTCAGAAATATGTCAACTATTGATTCGCTGCCCGTTGATTTTCTCTTCCGAATGGATCTGGACCTTGGTGAAAAGCAGATCATGCCTCGTGGTCCACACGGCACGCGCGTGTTTGCACACGTGTTGGGTGGACGCGTGGAGGGTCCAAAAATTTCGGCAACTGTTGCGCCTGGAGCAGACTGGGTCACCGTTCGATCAGACGGTTGGGCGCAATTGGATGTGCGTTTGGTTTTGACGACTGACGATGGCTCAGTTATTTCAATGGAGTACAAAGGCGTGCTTGGACCAGACGGAAATCCTCGAAGTGCACCGCTCTTTCAAGCGGCGTCAGAGAAATTTCAATGGCTCAATCACGTGCAAGCAATTGCTATTGGCACACCACGCGAAGACGGAGTTATTTACGAGGTGTACGCACTTCGTTGATGGGCGTAACGCTTTCATTTCCACGTGACATGTATTCATCAAGTGTTGCGTGGAAATGTCGGATGCGGCTCTCTTGATATTGCGCAAGGGTGACACCCGGCTTCTTCGACGCACGAAGTCCTTTTTGAATGCGATACAAGTTCTCAGTGTCTTGGTCGGCAACCATTGCTGCAGATCCCAACTCAGGAGCATCGCTCCAGTTTTCTTCTGCGCTGAGCCAACGAATTTCTGCTGGCTTCGGATGTGTTCCGTCTTGAGCTTTAGAGAAGAGGAACATGATTTCCATGATTGACGTTTCAGGGTCATCGCCATTTGGGCGGAAGCGATAACAAATAGGAAGTGCTTGCCCGCCCCACGGAACCATGTTGGGGAACAACATGTACTCAATGAGGTCCAAAGATTCCGTGTCGGAAAGCGACGACATATCAGACCCAATGGAACGCGAGATTCTTTCGCGAGCTCGTTCTGCCAACTTTGCGCGCGCGTTTTCGCCATCTGCAAGTTCGATGGGCTTGCCTGCGAAGAACGGAACGTCTCTACGCATCTCTTCAATGGTTCGGTTTGGATCAATACCTGTGAGGGCAGGACTTGGAACTCCCTGAACGCTAATCATTCGGCTGACGTGGCGAATTCCTGGCCACACGTCGTATTGCGTGTTGGTATCGCCGTAGTACGCGAGCACTTGCGGGTGAGCAATTGCAACATGATAGGCCTCAACGAATGCTTCCATCGCGAGCTTCCAGTTACACGGCATGATCTTGGCTACGTGTGCTGCCTTGTATCGCTTCTCTAGTTCGAATGCTTCGAAATGCTCAGGAAGATTTTCCAAATAGCTGGAGAGTGGTTCACAGTTTTCATCAAAGTTGATGAAAACAAATCCGGCCCATGTACCTACTTGAGCTTCTGGAAGACTCATGGACTCAGGATCTACATGAGAGAGATCCCACTCTTGGTGCATGTGTGTCAATTTGCCATCAAGATTCCACGTCCAAGCATGGAACGGGCATCGGAAACTTTGCACGCAACCACCTTCGGTACGCAGAAGTGTTCCTCTGTGTAAGCAGCTGTTTACATAGGCGCGAATCTCATTCTCTGATGTACGGACAACAATCAAAGAGTCATGCACAATTTCGTACACAATGTGATCGCCTACATTCGGAATTTCTTCTTCACGACAAGCAAGTTGCCAACACTTGCGCCACACATTCTCTACTTCTTGGTCGTGCCATTCTTTTGAGTAGTAACGCTCGGCTGAGATGTCATTAGTTGGCCACCCATCGGCGGGAGACTCGCTTCTCATAATGGAAGGGGCTGGGTTGGTGTCGGTAGCCAAAACATCTTGTACAGATGGTTTTGGACGACGGTCGCTGATTCCCATGTTGTTCCCCCTGTGCTGTTGGTAACAGCACCACGAGATTACACAGCCGACTTCAACTGGAGCCCAAGATGAGAATCGAACTCACGGACTTCGTCTATGACACCAACACTTTGACTGTCTTCCTGCTGGCGACGCCCTTCTTGGGCGTCGCGATGAGGGTCAGACTGCAGGTTCCCTTCTTCACACCCTTGACCGAACTTCCCGACAGTGAACAGACTTTCTTTGATGCCGATGACACCGTGACAGTTAGTTTCGACCCGCTTGGAACCTTGAAGCCCGCAGCTGATGCAATCGTTGACAATTTCAGTGTTTTACCGATCTTGACGGTGGGAGTGGCATTGGAATTGACCCCAACTGTTACCGATGGAGCAGAAGTCGTTGGCACTGTTGTCACAACCGTGGTTGTCGTCGTGGTGGTAGTGGGCAACGCAACTAAAGCGGTGCCAGTCACTGTCGCCTGCGCTGGCTCGTAGCCATCTCGATACACCTGCAATGTGACAGATCCTGAGCCACCACCGATAATGCTCGAGACAATGAGTAGTCCATTGTCGACGACAGCGGAACCACTCGTCACCACGTATGTGAACGATGAGTTGTAATTGTTGATTGGAACGGTGAATCCTTCGTGCGTCGAAGTGACCGACCCGAAAGTTGGTTGGACACCGGCATTGAGGGATGCGCCACTCAAAGTTGCTGTTGCAGCATTAGTTCCGTTGCTCGCACTGACGGTGACATCTACTGATTGGCCCTGTGTCATACCAGTAATTTGCGCGATACCAAGGTCTTGGTTCACCCAGGACGCCGAGGTTCCCGCGGGCGGCGAGAATGTGTATGTCAGCGACGAGTCATAATTTCGCACTACGAACTGAAATCCGTGTGCAGTAGGTCTTGACACAGAGACGAACGGAGTCGACGGCGTGCCCACGGGAATTGTGGTGGTCGTTGTGGTTGTCGTCGATGTCGTTGTGGTGGTTGTTGGCACCGTTGTTGTAGTTGTTACTGGCACCGTCGTTGTGGTGGTTGTGGTTGTTGTCGTAGTAGTGGTAGTGGTCGTCGACCCGATGGAGATCGAAGCACCTTGTGACAACGAATTGGATGAACCGACGGTGGGCAGTGTGAGGACACCAGCATTATTAGAAAGATCCTTGATCGTTCCCGAGTTCAATGCCAGCGAAGTGGTGGAGACATAGTCAAGCGATGCTGAATAGTCTCCTGCTTGAACGGTGTACCTGAACAACAACGTGTCGGAATATGAGCCGCTCACATAGTTTGCCCATTGTTTGATACTTCCGGTCTCAAGTTGCAGTCGTGGAGTTCCCGTCACTACCACTCGCTCACTGAACTTCACCGCAATGTCAACAACCTTGCCAGTATCGAATCGACCGTCGAAGTTTGGAGCGGAAACGTTGACAACGGTAGGGGACGTGGAGTCACCTGGAGAAATGACGTAGAAGATGTAATCCGGTGACCTGGTGTAGGAGTATGCGTTGTCATTTTCTTCGACGTACACCTTGCAGACACCAGTTCCGGTGAAGGCAAGGTCATACCGGCTCGGGTGGTAGAAGGAACAATTACTCGAATCGCCTGTTGTGGTGAACGCAACCGAGAACGGCAGACCCGCACTGACCGATGCAGATACAGAAGTCACCACGTCCGTTCCCGAGTAGGTATACACGCGCTGAGTAGGGGAAGCGAGCGTTATGTCGCGGCCACTTACTACCTGGAACCCGAGGGACAACTGGGTTGCATCGTTGTAGTTGTAATCTCCCGCTCTGTCGAGTTGCAGGACGCAGTAACCGTTTGAAGTCGCAGTCACAGTGAGACCTGACAGGCTGCAACGCGTAGTTGAAAAAGAACTGACGCTCACCACGTACGGAGATGAGCCAGCTCCACCAGCCGGGACCACCGTCATTGTCCCGCCTACGTTCAATGAGTTGGGAAAGGTGTTGGCAAAACTAAGAACGGGTTGATCGCTTCTAGGAGTCACGGTGATGCTCTGCTGAACCGAAGTCGCGTCATCAAATCCGTAGTCTGCTGCACGTTGACCAATGAGAAGACATGTCCCTGCAGACAAGAATGTCACCGCGCCTCCATTTGCAGAAGACGACTTTGAACAAACTGAACTCGACGATGAATCAACTGTTACGGAGTACTCACCGGTTCCGGAACCACCCGTGAGGGTTGCATAGTAAGGGTCACCGGACGGATGATGATTAACGGGTGCAGTAGACGAGAAGGTCAACGGGGCCTGTGATGATCGTGGAGTGACCGTGATTGTCTGTTGTGCGACGGTGGAATCCAAGTAGTTGCTATCACCGAGTTTTCGTGCATTTAGAACACAGTTACCAACTCCGGTGAATTGAACAGCCGAACCATTCGACGATGATGCCATTGAACAGACCGAACTTGAACTGTTGTCGACGGAAATGACGACAGAGCCTGTTCCGGATCCGCCAGTCACGCTCACGTTGTAATCGGTGCCGCCGATGTGATGTCCGATGGGAGCGGAAGTTGAGAATGTCACCGGCGCTTGATTGCCGCGAACCGTGGAGATAGTGATGGGGTAGGTACCAGTTGTTCCTGCACCATCGGTTGCACGGATGACTGCTGAAATGTCGCCCAAAGTTGTGACACTTGAAGCCACCGTCACTACGCCAGCAGAACTGATACTGACTCCTGGGATCGCCGACCCTGAAGAATTGGTGATACTCCATGTATATGTCACTGGCGTTGTTTCGGTGGTCATGTAGCGAAGGTCAATATTTCCTCCACTGGCACTAAACGCCGTTGATGCAGTATTCGCACCGTACGGATGAGTGATGACCGCATTTCCGTTATTAGTAATGGTGGGAATCTCTAAATAGAAAACAGCGACCTGCCCGTCACCGCCGCGACCACCAGTGACGTAGTTGGTGGTCCACCAGCCGTTGTACGGAGCTGCGCCGCCACCGCCACCACCGCCACCGAATAAGTCAACTCCGCCCCATGCGGGTGAGACCGATGAAGCGCTTCTTCCTCCACTCACAGAGGAGGATTCCCTTGAGTTGTTCTGCCAGTCGCCTGAGCCGAAAGATTGAACTGTTCCGTAATCCATGAACGTCGCTTGACTGCCGCCACCACCTGCAGATGCTGTGGTATTTCCTTGCCAACTCACCCCGAGGCCAATCGGGATGGGACGACCGCCTGAACCACGAGTTGAAGTAAATGGGACTACACCGTTGCCATAGTTGCCGCCGCCACCGCCAGCAACAACCTGAGCGCCACCACTGACGTTGTAACCACCTTGACCTGCCGTACCGATTCCCGACAGTGTTAACAAGTAGTTCTGGCTGAAACCTCCGGAACCTCCAGCCGTGCGTTGTTGCGAGTACGGCGCTGGAGCTGCACCGCCGCCACCACCACCGCAAGCATCGAAGCCGTTGCAAGATACGGAGTTTCCTGATGAGCGATCACCACCGCCGCCACCGCCGCCAGATGAACTCAGAATCTTGGTGCTACCGAGATACATAGATGAGGCAGTTCCGTCGCCGCCGTTGCATGAGGAGCCTGTACAAGATTCAGAAGCTGACTGACCTCCAGTACCAACGGTGATGTCATAAGTGGAACCCGACTTGAGGGAGACGTAGCGCTGAAACGCCAGACCGCCACCACCGCCACCACCGCCCATATTTGTGCCGCCCGCACCGCCGCCACCTACAACAAGTAGGTGCACATATCGCATGCCTGCAGGTGCGTCCCACGTGCAATGTGCATCAGAACCATTTGCCGTGAACAGCACTCGCCGATAGCGATGCTGTTGACTGTCATTTCCGTATTGCGCGTTGTACGGCTCAAACTCGTTCGATGTGAAGGTGTAGGCAGGAACAGTTGTTTCGCTCACCTGGCCCGACGAACAACCAGTTCCAGCGCGAGCCACACCATGAAGCGAGGACTGAACTGCAACCACCGCAAACGAGGAAACCACGAGAATGGCAACGATTCGGAGAGTTGGACTGATGCGAGAACGGGCGGTACTCATATTGGAACAGGGTACCAACAAGGCCAATGAGGCTGAAACAGCCTTCTATTGACTTGAACCCTGGTCTGGACTCCTGAGTACCAATCCAAGGATGTTCATCACGGCGTCTACCCACGCCGCGTCTGAGTTGGGGTCATCTTCTATATCCACCACAACCCGACCAATGAACAAGCTTCCGATCATCTCCGACACTCCAAGAAGGTTGTCGAACGGCACTAATAGCCCACTATCAATTCCCATTTGGAATGTCTCTGCCAAGTGAGTACTTGTGTGCTTTTGAGATGCTTTCATGGATTCGGCAAGAAGCGGAATGTTTTGCCCTGTTGCCATCACCGCAATCCGGTGCGCCCGCTGCTTACGACCCGCCGCGTTTCCTGCCTCCATGAGAACCATGCGAACTAATGAAAGGACTTGGGCAATGTTGTCTGAACTGAAAAAGACGGCGCGGATAGTGTCCGTGACGGCGGCCATTTCTTCATTGAGACGTTGAGTTTCAACTGCGGCGATCATTCCGGCACGGTCGCCGAAATGGTGGTACACCGAACTGCGTGATACTCCTGACTCTTCAATCACGCGGAGAATGTTGAAGTTGACTGGACCAGAACGATCTAACTCTTGACGCGCATGTTCAAGAACCTTGGCTGCGGTGTCGCGGCCGTTACTACGAGTCATTCGGTCGACCACGGTGCGAGTCTATTCCAGCAACTTCGAAACGGAGCCCAAGATGAGAATCGAACTCACGACCTACGCATTACGAGTGCGTTGCTCTACCGACTGAGCTACCTGGGCGGGTAGGTCTTTAACTTTACCGACTGAACTGGCCTGCTCGGCAGGCCTTAGGAATTGCGATAGATCTCGCGGCGATGACCAAGTTCAAAGATGCTGATGGTCAAGATTTCGTTCTTAACTGAATAGATAATTCGATAATCCCCGGCTCGTAGCCGAAAATTTGAGCTTCCCTTCAGCGGACGTGAATTGGGTGGAAACGGGTCGATGGAGAGAACCCGAATTGCGGCATCTACCCTGATTCTCGTTTTGTGATCAAGCTGGGCGAGTGCCTTCTTGGCCGCTCGCGAAAACACAATTGTGTACTGGGTCATTCAAGTCCCAAGTCGCGGCGTACTTCTTCCCATGGGATAGTTCCGTTTATTTCGATGTCGGCCTCGACTTCTTTTATGCGCTCGAGGTCTTCTAGATCTTCAAGCGCATTCATTAGCTCGTCGTAACGCTCGTAACTGATGACAACTGCTTGAGGTTTGCCGTACTTCTCAAGGATGACAGCTTCGGTTTGGCACAGTTCTATGACCGCTGGCAATTGTTCTCTTGCTTGACTGATTGGCATATTGGCCATGTGGAGAACTGTACAAAATTTTCGGAAGTGTTGTACAAAAGTGCTCAGATGTCGCCAGGTACCCGTGGCGCATCGGGGTCGCCAATAGCCCGAGCGATACGAATAGCCAACCAAATAAAGAGGAATTGGAACGGGAGCCGGCCGTAGGCGATTAGTTGCTCGCTTAGTGGACGGTGACGCCAATCCCACGCCATGTAGAGGTTGGCGGGATACACACCGATGAATAACCACACTGCTGCGGTAGCTCCATCACGGCGGCGCGAAGGACGAAGCAAGTGATATGCAATCACAAGTTCGGCAACCCCACTTGAATACGTCCAGAACTCGCGAGTGGGAGGCAACCACGGCGGAACAATGTTGTTGAAAAATTCTGGTGACACGAAGTGCATCACCCCTGCAAGAAACAAGAAGAGCCCCATCACCACGGCGACGCGGTTCCATGTGTTGTTCATGAGACCAATGTACGCCGTAGTGAGGAGGCCGTAAGTCTTCTTGGTATTACGAGACCTTGATTGTGACGCTCTTTGAAGTCGTGCTGGTGGTCTTCTTGCCAGACGTGGTCTTAGTTATGGTCTGCTTCAACACGAGCTTGCACGTTTCTGTTTTGGAAGGTGCAAGCAACTTTGAGCCGGAAATCTTGCAACCACCTGAAACGCTCCACTTCACTTTGGCGCCACTCGTCGGCTTGATGAGTGATGTGAGCAACGATCGCGCGCCCTTCTTTAGTGACTTCATACTCGTCGTCGACGACGACGAAGGTGCAAGTGCCGACGACACCTTGTAGGTGGGATTTGAGAACGTCATGGTCGGAACTTTGATGAGAATTCCGGCGACTGGCGTGGTGACAGCCTCTGCTGTGAATGCTGTACCCGCAGTGAGGTTTTGTGCGACCCCACCATTCTCACTTGATTCAGTTCGAGTAACACTGAGAGCTTTCGCGATTGTTTCGAGTGTTGCAGTGCCGTCACTGAAACATTTGCTAGCGACTTCACCAGGAATAAACGCGGTGAGTTTTCCGGTGTTGATGGTGACACCATCAGCGCGAAGGTGCGGAGTGCCGCTAACTGAAACTTCCAGAGAACGAGTAGACGATGCGTTTGCGCCACCGTCGTTGTTGCCGTTGTAGTTACCGGCGTTGTTGCCACTTGAAGAATCACTGCCAATAGAGCCACAATTGAGATTCATGTTGTAGCCGTTTACATTTGCGCCGATCCAGGTGCCCTTGTACACCTGCTGGAACGAAGTGAGTGCAGTGGTGGAGTATTCAAGGTGTTGAATCACCATGTATTGAATGTCGCGGTCGGCCTTGGTGATCTTGCACTGGTTCCACGTTTGTTCTGTGCTGCCAGCGCATTCGGGATGTGCTGTTAGGAATGAAGTGAGTCCCTGCCAGTTCACTTTTGCAAGTCCAGATGCTTTTGTGACCACGGTTGCAACGTTGTTGGCTTCGCTGAGGCTCACCACTTCGGAGTATCCAGTGAGGCGCGTGGTGTAGTCACCACTCTTCAACGGAATGTTCACTCGAAATGTGGTGTTCTCAATTCCTGGCATACCTGCCATGTCATCGTTGCCGTCGGCGCGCATGATGATGAACCAGTAGGCCTGCACCATGCCACCCGCGCTAGAGCCAACATCGCGGCACAGTTTGAGTCCGAAGTTGGTGCCAGCTGCCGATGTGAAATTGGTGCCGTCGGTGGAGTACTCGAGTGTGGGCTTCGTCCAGTTCCAGTTTGCAGAGTTTGCGTCAATGGCGGTGGCTGCGTTGCACTGGCCACCATTTCCCATGCTGATGAGACCGCCGGTTCCCGACACTGCGAGTACCGGATTGTTGCCGGTGATGGCGACGGTGCCGATGCTGGCGCCGAGAAGCGCGATGACCGCGAAAAGCTTTCGGCGGGAGAATGAACGAATGGACATGTTGACCCCTCTCAACATTTATTGCGTATTTAGGGAGAGTAACGCTCGAATTTTTTTAGTCAAGAGACAAACCGAAGAATTCATCGGACATTTGATTCTTAGGCAACCCAAACAACTCGAAGAGTTGTGGTCTAGGGGGCTTCGTGTAGCACGAATTGCAAGGCAGCATCGGCCTGGGGTGATGGCAAAGCCCAAATGAGATCGCGCAACAAAATTGCTTCGTTGGCGTTGAGGGCGAGGCGACGCATCGCTTCATGAATGCGATCAATGGCGTGTACGTATGACTCGGGTCGCAAGATGTCAGTTTTGGTGGCCAGTTCGTCGCGATACACGCTTGCAATTTCTGTGAGACCATCGCGCAATTCATCAGTGCGGTGGCGACGAATTTCTCGCTTGTGCTTGTCTTCGAGCGTTTTCTTTCCGCCGCGCTTCACGCCCATGAGTTTGAGATTGTTTTCAATGTCGATGATTTCTTGTTCGTGTACTCGCTGTAGAGGTTCTACAGATTCATCGATAAGGGCCATTATTTGTTCGACGATTGCAATAACAGTGGCACCGGTGCCGTCAATGCGGCGAGGAATATTGGCAAAAAATTCACGACGGTGAGCAAGCTGATGGTCGCTTGCAAGAAGTCGCGCACGAGTGAGGCTGCCGTGTGACGACTTGGCTGCGGCCTCTGCTGTTGTGTGCTGTGCGCCTTCTGACATGAGAATGCTGATGATGGTGTCGTTGCTGAGTGGACTGAACTGCAACGTGAGACAGCGTGATGCAATGGTGACCAAGTTGTCACCGACTTGATCTGCGAGCAACACAAAGAAAACGCCGGGAGGCGGTTCTTCAATTGTTTTGAGGAGCATTGCACTGGTAATGGGTGCCATGAGGTGCACTTCGTGGATAACGATGACTTTGCGTGCACTCTCTGTGGGAGTGACAGCGGCAATTTTGAGAATGTCTTCCGCTTTCTCTTTCAAAATGGAAGCACCGTCGCGACGAACCTCGTGAATATCGGGGTGCACGCCCCGCATCGCCATGTCGTTGGTGCGATCGGTGGAGTCTGTGGTGCCAGAGAGAAGAAGACCTGCAAAAATTTTCGCGGCTTCTTCTTTGCCGCATCCTTCGGGACCTACGAAAAGGAACGCGTGAACAGGATGCTCGAGAGCGTGGGTGAGTTGCTCAACAACGCGGTCTTGTCCGCGAACTGAATCCCACACTGAAGCCACATAGGCAGGTTACTAACGGAGTCTGTCTGTAACAGCAGTACGAATTGCAAGTTCCACATCGTCTTTTGGAGCGGTTCCGTCAATCACAATCCAGCGATCGGGGTCGGCATTGCGAATTTCGGTGAAACCTTCGTTGATGCGCGCAAAGAAATCTGCACCTTCACGCTCGAATCGGTCGAGGTCTCGCTTTGCTAAACGCTCATTCAACACGGGCGTGGGAACAGAAATGAACACAACCAGGTCGGGTAGGCGACCATTGAGCGCCCATGTGGAGATGGAGAGCAGGTCGGGTGTGCCTAAGCGACGGCCGTAGCCCTGATACGCAAGCGTGGAGTAGATACTGCGGTCGCTCACTACATGTTGCCCTCGATCAAGTGCGGGCTGAATGACCTCGGCCATGTGTTGTGCGCGATCGGCCGCCATGAGCAACGCCTCGGTGCGTGGCGCAAGGTCAGTGTTGTCTGGGTCGGCCAAGATGCCGCGCAGTAAAGAGCCAATGCGGGTACCACCAGGTTCACGTGTGATGACTGCATTGAGGTGTTCGCCGAGTCGCTTTGTGTGGGTGCTCTTGCCGCAGCCCTCAAGTCCTTCGAGCGCTATATAAAGAGGTGTACTCACTCTGAATCAGCGGCCTTCGGAGCTGCTTTTTTCTTTGCCGGAGCTTTCTTGGCGGCTGCCTTTTTCTTGGCTGGTGCTTTCTTCACTGCAGCCTTTTTGGCGGGCGCCTTCTTTGCTGCGGCTTTGCGTGTGCCCGACTTTTTCTTCGGACCACCATTTGCCTCAATGTATTCACGACGCAATTGCAAGAGTTCGTATGCGCGTTCATTGGTCATTGATTCCATGCGGTCGCCGCGTGTAAGACCAGCGTTGGTTTCTCCATCGGTGACATAGTCGCCGAATCGACCTTCTTTACCAACCACTGGCTTGCCACTTGCGGGGTCGTTGCCGAATTCACGCAATGGTGGCTTTGCTGCTGCGCGACCTCGACCAAACGTGCGTGGCACGGCGAGCAAAGCAAGTGCTTCATCGAGAGTGACTTCGAGAAGTTGTTCTTCTGATTGCAGTGAACGACTTTCTTTACCTTTTGAGATGTATGGACCAAAACGACCGTTTTGTGCAGTGATGGGTTCACCATCGGTGGGGTCGTTACCAACAAGACGTGGCAATGACAAAAGGTCGGTGGCGTCTTTCATGGTGAGGCGGTCAATGTTCATGGTCTTGAACAACGACACCATCTTTGGTTTGTCCATGTTTGGTGGAAGCTGATCAGCCGTACCCCATTGCACATAGGCGCCATAACGACCGGTCTTTGCGAACACGGGGAGGCCGTCGAGTTCACCCATGGGAACGTCGCCCTTTGGAGCGCGCAACAATGCGAGTGCACTTTCCAGGTTGAGTTCATCGGGAGTCATGGAGTCGGGAACACTTGCAGTGTTCTCACCAGAGCGAACGTATGGTCCGTACAAACCTGGTTTGACGATGACGTCTTCCATGGTGTCGGGATGTACGCCCAATACAAAGGTGTTGGCCTCTGCCGCATCGATGGAGTCGAGCTTTGCTGCCACGATGCCATGAAGGCCTTCTTGCCCTTCTGCACCGAAGTAGAACTGGCGCAACCATTCCACTTTCTTTGTTTCGCCACGTGCAATAGCGTCAAGATCCGCATCCACTCCGGCAGTGAAGTCGTAGTCAACCAACTTGTCGAAGTTGAGTTCAAGAAGTCGGATTACTGAGAATGCAGTCCATGTGGGAACGAGAGATGTTCCCTTCTTCCACAAGTAATGACCTCGGTCAACCATGGTGGAAATAATGGAGGCCCATGTTGAAGGACGTCCGATTCCTTTTGCTTCCAGCTCTTTCACCAATGAGGCTTCGGTGTAGCGAGGCGGTGGTGATGTGGAGTGCGATGTGGAGGTGTACTCAGCAACGGACACTGGTTGTCCTGGAGAAAGAGGTGGCAACAACAACGCCTTTTCGTCGTCAGACTCTGCATCGTCTTCGTCGCGCGATTCTTCGTATGCCTGGCGATACCCAGGGAAAGTAATAGTGGTGCCGCTTGCAGCAAATTCGCAATCTGTACGTTCTGCATCGGCGGCCGTTGCTCCGAGCCGCACGCTGAGAGTGGTACCCAATGTGTCAGCCATTTGTGATGCGAGTGTGCGTTGCCAAATGAGGCGGTACACGCTGAGGTCTTGACCGCGGAGTTCACTTGACAATTGATCTGGTGAACGCAATGGAAGAGCAGGACGAATGGCTTCGTGTGCTTCTTGAGCGTTTTTTACTTTGCTAGTAAATGTGCGCTTGCCCTTGTCGAACAGGAACTTCTCGCCGTAATCCTTGGAGATGTAGGAACGAATCTCACCGATGGCCTCATCGCTGAGTACATGTGAGTCGGTACGCATGTATGTGATGAAGCCGCGTTCGTATAAACCTTGCGCGACACTCATGACTTGACGGCTAGAGAGACGCAGTTTGCGGCCGGCCTCTTGTTGCAATGTGCTGGTAGTGAACGGAGGCTTTGGTGCCGAGCGATACGGCTTTTCGTCAACGGAACGAACAATGAGGTCAACATTTGCGAGGCCAGCAACAAGTGACGACGCACGTGCCTCATCAAGAACAATGACATCGGCACTGGCAGCACCTCGTTCACTGAAGTCCTTGCCACTTGCGGTTCGTGTTCCGTTGACCGAGACCAACTTGGCGATGAATGCGGGCGATGTTGCGGTGTTTGCTTCCAACGAGAAATAGTCGGCAGAGCGGAATTCCATACGCTCGCGTTCACGCTGAACGATGAGGCGAAGTGCAGGGCTTTGAACACGACCAGCACTGAGGCCACGATTCACGCGGCGCCATAGAACAGGCGATACCTCATATCCGTATAGACGGTCGAGAATGCGGCGAGTTTCAGCGGCGTCAACGAGTCCATAATCAATGCCGCGGGGGTTAGCCACCGCTTCTTGAATGGACTTCTTATTGATCTCGTGGAACACCATGCGGTGCACGGGAATTTTTGGCTTGAGTTGCTCAAGAAGGTGCCACGAGATGGCTTCACCTTCTCTGTCTTCGTCCGTTGCGAGATAGAGAGCATCGGAGCGCTTCATAATGTCTTTGAGCTCGCGCACAATGGTGCGGCCGCGCTCGGTGAGCTCGTATGAGGGCTTGAAATCGTTGTCCACATCCACCGCCAAACCCTTGCTAGGGAGGTCGGCGATATGGCCCACGGAGGCGCGGACTTCGAACTCTGGTCCGAGATATTGGGCAATCGTTTTGGCCTTGGCAGGGGACTCAACGATGACGAGTGACTTAGACATAACCTTTTCAGGGCTACGTGATTTTGGGGGCTCTTGTCAAGTCCCTTGCCCCGGAACCCGCTAAAACCCTTATTTCATCAGTGTTTGACGGGAGGATGCTCGTGGTGGTGACCCTCGACATCGATGGAGGGCAGCACCTTGTCGAGCCAGCGGGGGATCCACCAGTTGCGATTTCCGAGCAATTCCATGGTGGCCGGCACCAGGAGCATGCGGACCACGGTGGCGTCAATGAATACGGCAAAGGCCATGCCGAGCCCGAACAACTTCAATTGGCGGTCGTCGCCGAGGACGAAGGCGGCAAAAACGCACACCATGATGAGGGCAGCGGCCGTGATGACGCGAGCGGTGGCCGCCACGCCATCGGCCACGGCGGTGGTGTTGTCGCCGGTGCGGTCGAATTCTTCTTTCATGCGCGAGAGCAAGAACACCTCGTAGTCCATGGAAAGTCCGAACACGATGGCGAATAAGAACATAGGTGCCCACGCCTCAACGGGGCCCGGCTTGTCGATGCCGATGATGCTGCCCAACCAGCCCCATTGGAACACTGCAACGATGACGCCATATGCGGCACCAACGGAGAGCAAGTTCATGAACACTGCTTTGAGTGGAACTAACACGCTGCGGAACACAGCCATGAGAAGAACGAACGACAGGATCAGAACAATCGCGATGAGAACAGGAAGTCGCTGACTGAGGTAGTCGGCAAAGTCCACTTGTCCTGCTGTTGCACCGCCCACTTTGGCGTTGACATGTGCAGCAGGAATCACATCGTTGCGCAACGTGTGCACCAGTGATGTTGTTGCCTCATCTTGCGGAGAAGTAGTGGGGTACAACATCACCAATGAAACGGTGTCGTTCTTGATGGGCATTGGCATGGCGACAGCCACACCGGGTGTCTTGTTGAGTGCAGCAAGGAATCCACCGAACTCTTGTTGCGTTGCATTCTCCACAGTAAGAACAAATGGACCACTGAAGCCAGGACCAAATCCCTCTGCCAACAAGTCGTACGCCTTGCGTGTGGTTGTGTCTTTTGCTGCATTGCCGTCGTCACCAAAACCAAGACGCATGGAGAACATGGGAATTGCAAAAGTGCACAAGATGACAAGAGCTCCCAACAATGCGGTCCATGGTCGGCGCTGAATCATGCGGCTCCACTTCCACCAGAAGGTTTCTTGGTGGTTGTTTTGTGCACGATGTGGCAACGGAGTCTTCAGTGACTTCACGAAGAAACGGGCAACCTGTACCAATGCAGCGATTGCGACGCCGGCTTGGAAAAAAGCAGCGATTCCGCTGAAAAAGCCCACCAATCCACTAATAACGAACGCGATCATGGAGATCATTGCTGCGCGAGTTGTTGTGTCAACTCGGGCGCCGGCCATTGCAATGAGCGATGGCAACAAGGTGACTGCGGCAACCATCATGACGGCAACGGAAATAGCCATACCAATGGCAAGACCACTAACAAACGGCAGGCCAATGGCCAAGAGACCAAGTAACGCAATGATGACAGTGACGGCAGCGAAGATCACCGCACGTCCGGAAGTGTCGATTGATTCGATGATGGAATCTTCAACACTGAGGCCATCATGCAGTGATTCGCGGAATCGCGTAACGATGAAAAGTGCGTAGTCAATGCCCACGCCCAAACCGATCATTCCCACCATTGACGTCACTGCGTCGGGCATGGAAACAAGGTGGCTGGCCAACGTGGTGATGGATACAGCCAGCACAAGACCAATCAGTGCAATGCCGATAGGAAGTCCCATGGCGAGCACGGAACCAAAGGCGAGAACCAGAATGATCATGGCCGCGAGCAGACCCAGAACTTCACTGTCGGGCTTGGCGAATGTTCCGAACAACATGCCGCCGTATTCCACCTGCAGTGAGTCCGACTTCACGGTGTCAACGACCGTCTCAATCTTTTCAGCGAGTTTCGCCATTTCTTCGACCGACATTTTCGGTGTTTCAACAAGTGCAAATGCAATGGTGCCGGCTTTGCTGATTTGTCCCTGGCCTACAAACGGACTGGTGATTGCGACATCTTGAATAGCGTCGGCCTTTGTGAGAGCAGCAGTAATGCTGTCGCGCAGCTGTTGATTGTTAAATCCGTTGTTGCTACGGAACACAATTTGTGCCGAGCCACCCGATTGTTGTGGATTGATCTTTTGCAGCAGTTCGACCACATCGCGCGATTCGCTCTTTGGCAATTCCATAGAGGTACTGAACGCAGAGCCAGCGGCACCACTGATAATGGCGGTGACAATGGCAATGGGAATCCAGATGCCAAACACCATGAGACGCTTGTGGCGGACAGCGAAACGAGCAATAGAAGAAAGCATGACGGCCTGTTCTGTGTCGGGGGACCTCAACAGGCTACGAATTGTGCTTCTCTCTGACTGTCGCGGCGGTACCGTTTTCGCAGATGGAAACACATGTCACACCGCCAGAGCCAACGGGGCTGCCCGTGGTGCATGGCCGTGTCACCCGTCTCGACAGAGGGTGGAGCACCGTACTGCTTGACGACGCACACATTGTTCGTGTGCGAAACATTGGTGTGGAAATAGCAGTTGGTGACATGGTGACCGTCTCCAGTGATGGAGAAAGAATTGATTCTGTCGACCCACGACGCAGTGCCCTCACTCGGCGACAATCATTCGAAGGCGCGCGTGGCACTCGCCAAATAGTTGCCAGCAATATCGACATTGTTTTCTTGGTCCACGCAGTGAATGCCCCAGTGAATCAACGGCGGTTAGAACGTGAATTGGTGTTGGCGTTTGATAGTGGTGCACAACCAGTAGTGATTCTCACCAAGTGCGACACGGTTGAACCAGACGAAGTGATGCGCGTGCAGGCAACTCTTTCCGACGTTGCACTCGATGTGGAAATTGTTCCCTTGAGCTCTCGCACCGGAAGCGGTGTTGAGCGAATTCGTGAGTTGGCAGTGGAAGGAATCACGGTTGCGTTCATTGGCGCAAGTGGTGTTGGAAAGTCCACTTTGGTCAACGCACTTGTGGGCCATGAGGTGCAGCGCACGGGAGAAGTGCGTGAAGACGATCAGCGTGGCCGTCATACAACAGTCGCTGCCGAGCTCATCGCTCTTCCGGGTGGTGCATGGTTGTTGGATACTCCTGGATTGCGCGCGGTCACACTGTGGACGAGTGGCATCGGCATTGAACGAGCATTCCGCGATGTTTTCGATGTTGCAGACAAATGCCGATTCCGCGACTGTAAACACCTCGATGAACCAGATTGCGCAGTGACTGCTGCAATTGCGAGCGGGGAACTTGCTGCTGTGCGATTGGAATCGCTTCGTCGCTTAGTGGCCGAGGAGCAGTCAGTGGAGGAGGAGCAGGTGGAACGCGAACGCGCGCAAGACCGCCGTGGTTTCCGTCGCCGCAAACCTACGTTGTGAATGGTTTACGAGGTGAACTGAATTCCCACGATGGCTCCGCCACCGGGATTATCAAGCACATACGCATTTGCATGATGATCGTGAACAAATTGAGCAACGATCGCCAAACCTAATCCGGAACCTGGCATTGAACGTGTGGACACTGCTCGGTAAAAACGATCAAACACATGTGGCTTGTCGTCATCAGAGATGCCGGGACCGTGGTCTCTCACCTCAACTCGCTTTGCCCCAACGTGCACTTCAACCGCAGCTTTTCCCTCACTGAATTTCACGGCATTGTCCACCAAGTTGGAAAGCGCCCTCTCCAATTGTTGTGGTCGTGCCAGCACAACGGTGTCGGCAGAAATGTGAACAGTGATGGGTGCAGAAGTGCGCCGAGTAGCTCGAGATACAACCTCGTTGGCAACATCTGAAAGGTCAATAGATACTGGGTCTTCTGCCTTTCGCTGATCGGTAGCAAGCGCGCTGAGTTCGGCGCTGAGTTCGGCCAGCTCGTCTACTTCAGCACGCATGTCGGCGAGAATTGATGCTCGATCTGCATCGGACAAAGTGGCACGCTCCAACAGTTCGGTGTTCGCACGCAAGCTTGTGAGCGGAGTGCGCAGCTCATGGCTGGCGTCTTGTACCAACTGTCGTTGACGCGAGACACTTCCGCGCAATGCTTCCAACATCGTGTTGAAACTGCTGGTGAGTTTGCCCACTTCGCCTTCTCCGAGAGGCGCGATGGTGCGGTCCAAATCTTGAGTGGCAGCAATTGATTCAGCGGTCAATGCCAATTCTTCAATTGGTTTGCTCACGCGCCCGGCAAATAACCAACCGAAGAGCGCCGAGATGACAACTGCAATCGACGCGAAGATGGGAAACCATGTGCGCATACCCGAGCGTGCATTCACCAAGATTTGTGTGTCTTTTGCTACTTGAATGAGCGAACCATCGGATGCGGCAATGGTGAGCATC
>CAYSPE010000028.1:0-22617 GCA_964432845.1 uncultured Bifidobacterium sp. | reverse complement strand
CCATTCGAATTCATGAACCTGAATTGCAGCGTCAAGTATTCAACGAGTTAGGTATTTCTGACGAAGAAGCCGACAAGCGTTTCGGATTCTTCTTGCAGCCATTCAAATACGGAGCGCCACCTCACGGTGGCTTCGCATTCGGTATCGATCGACTCACAGCGATTCTTGCGGGCGAAGAAAACATTCGCGAAGTGATCGCATTTCCGAAGACCCAAAGCGGTGCAGACCCAATGACCAATGCTCCTACGCCAATCGAGTCGGCTCAACTTGCCGAACTTGGTTTGCGTTTGTTGCCACCTCCTGCTGGTTCATAAATCGCATGGAAGAGCCCGACCTCTTCACCGAAGCAACGCAACAACGGATTGCTGAAAGAGCGCCGTTGGCGGCGCGTATGCGCCCTACGCGACTTGATGAAGTAGTGGGTCAAGACCATTTGGTTGGTCCCGGAGCTCCGTTGCGGCGACTCATCGAATCTGACCGCTTGTCATCAATCATCGTGTGGGGACCCCCGGGCACAGGAAAAACCACGTTGGCAGAACTCATTGCCCTTACAACGCAGCGAGGATTCGAGAGACTGTCGGCGGTAACGGCGGGCGTGAAAGATATTCGGGAAGTGATCGAAGTCGCGAAACAACGAATCACTACAAGCAACACCGGGACTGTTGTCTTCGTTGATGAGATTCACCGATTCAGTACCACCCAACAAGATGCTCTCTTGCATGCGGTGGAAAGCGGCATCGTCACGTTGATTGGTGCAACCACCGAGAATCCAGCGTTTTCTGTGAATCCCGCGCTGCGAAGCAGGTCTTCGATTTTTGCTCTGAAACCCGTGAACGAGTCAGCTGTTTCGTCATTGCTCAAGAGAGCGGCGCATCTCGAAGGTGTCAGAATTGATGAGTCCGCAGTGAATGTCATTGCGCGACGTTGCACGGGAGATGCGCGCCAGGCGCTCACTGCTCTCGAAGTTGCAATCGCGTTGTCGTCGTCGCAACATGTCACAGAAGTCGAAGCCACCACCGCGCTCAATACCAGTGTGTCTCGACTGGGCAAAGACGATCACTATGACGTGATCTCAGCATTCATCAAATCTATGCGAGCTGGTGAAGCCGACGTGGCCGTTCATTGGCTTGCACGGATGTTGGAGTCTGGCGAAGACCCTCGATTCATTGCTCGACGAATGATGATCTTTGCCAGTGAAGATATTGGTCTGGCCGATTCGCAGGCTCTTGTTATCGCCGTGGCAGCTGCGGAGGCATTGGACCGCGTGGGATTGCCCGAGGCGCAATTGATTCTCGCTCATGCAGTTGTTTATCTGTCTCGTGCGCCGCGAAGTCGCGCCGTGACCAATGCAATTTTTGGGGCCCTCGGAGATGTGCGAGAGGGCAGAACAGGGCAAGCTCCGCCCACCACCGTGGAGCCGCCATCATTTCGTCCGTTGGGATTTGATGTGCCGCGGTACTACCGTGAATCAAATGACGAGTAATCACGTTTTCTTTACGGAGCAATTGGCATGATGCGCCGATTTTTCTGGTTCCTCCTCGGAGTCGTCGCTGGAATTACCGGAATGAAGTGGATGCGACGAAAGGCGGGAGAACTCGCTGAGAAACTCACTCCGCAGGCAGTTTTCGAAACTCTCGTCGACCTCGTGAAGTTGGTGGTGCGCAAGTTGTTTGAGATCATCGAAAAGAGTGAGCCGCCTGTCCTGTAGGCGATAACTCATCGGGCGGGCATGGACCAATAGGTAAGATGGAGTCTCCATGGCACCTTCACCTTCGAACCCTCCTCGCAGCGCAAACGACCTGCGCAAAGCCTTCTCCGGGTTCTTTGCCGACCGGGGTCACACGCCCGTTACTTCAGCGAGTCTGATTCCTCACGACCCCACCCTCATGTTTACGGTGGCCGGCATGGTGCCGTTCAAGCCGTACTTCATGGGCGATGAAGCGGCCCCATACAGCCGCGCGGTCACCGTACAGAAATGTGTACGCGCTGGAGGTAAGCACAACGACCTCGACGAGGTAGGTCGAACCAAGCGCCACCTTGTGTTCTTTGAAATGCTGGGCAACTTCAGCTTCGGCGACTATTTCAAATCAGACGCCATTCCATGGTCATGGGAATTGGTGACCGAGGTTTTTGGCTTTGATGGTGATCGATTGTGGATCACTGTTCACGACAGCGACGATGAAGCTGAAGCCATGTGGCACGAACAAGTGGGCGTGCCCATGAATCGCATTCAGCGTTTGGGTGACAAGGACAATTTCTGGCAAGCCGGAGACACTGGCCCTTGCGGACCGTGTTCAGAAATCCATATCGACCGAGGACCTGCATTTGGTCCCGATGGTGGACCAGCAAATGATCCGTCTGGTGACCGCTTCATGGAGTTCTGGAACTTGGTGTTCATGCAATACAACCAGGCACCAGATGGTTCACGTTCGCCACTTCCAAAACCGAGCATTGACACCGGAGCAGGCCTAGAACGCATTCTTGCATTGGTGCAGGGCGTTGACTCCGTATGGGAAACGGACGTGCTGTATCCCATTATCGAGCAAGCACAGTTAGTCACCGGCGCAAAGTACAAGATTGGTGATTACGACGACCGCAATAGTTTCAGCTTGCGCGTACTTGCGGAACATGCGCGTTCGTCCATGATGATGGTCAACGACGGAGTGTTCCCCAGCAACGAAGCTCGGGGATATGTGCTACGTCGAATTATTCGTCGTGCGGTCCGTCATGCTTATTTGTTGGGCACCGAAAAGTTGGTTGTTCCATCGCTTGCTGAAGTTGCAATCAATGTGATGGGTGAGGCTTATCCTGATGTAGTTGCCAACAAAGACTTCATTCTCGGTGTTCTTACAAAAGAAGAAGAGAGATTCCGTCACACATTGAAGACTGGTCTGTCCATTCTTGAAAACGATCTTGCTGTCGAGCCAAAGAAGTTGTCGGGAACTTCTGCGTTCTTGCTGCACGACACGTACGGATTCCCGTTGGAACTGACACAAGAAATTGCAGGAGAGCGTGGAGTTGACGTTGATGTTGATGGTTTCGAAGCCGAAATGCAGCAACAACGCACTCGCGCAAAGGATGCCCGCAAAACTGGTCGCGCCGACGGTGACCGAGTAGAGGCCTATCGCGACGTTATGGAGAAGTTCGGTACCACTGAATTTGTCGGATACGTGCACGACGTTGCCGAATCCACTGTTCTGGCTGTCATTAATGGTGATGACGGACAAGTGGAAGTGTTTCTCGACCACACGCCTTTCTACGCTGAAAGCGGTGGTCAAGTAGGGGACATTGGCACCATCTCCGGCGCAGAATTTGAACTTGAAGTTGTGGACACCACATTTGCTCTTCCCGGTCTTCGTCGACATGTATGCAAGGTTGTGTCAGGTGAAGCAGTAGAAGGTGCGGCCGTCACTGCTCGTATCAATACGAATGCACGAACTGCTACTCGACGAAATCACACAGGTACTCATGTGCTGCACTGGGCCCTTCGTACGGTGCTCGGAGATCATGTCAAGCAGGCTGGTTCATTAGTGTCGCCCGAGCGTTTGCGATTTGACTTCAGTCATTACGAGGCGGTTACTGCCGAGGAGATTGCCAAGATTGAAGCGCTTGCCAATTCTCAAGTCTTGATGAACGTACCCGTTGATGCATTCGAAACTTCAAAGGACGAAGCGCTAGCGAGTGGGGCGATGGCCTTCTTTGGCGATAAGTACGGCGACGTCGTGCGTGTACTTCGTGCGGGAGCCTCCATAGAACTGTGTGGCGGTACTCACGTATCAGCTACGGGGGATATTGGTTTCATCAAGATTGTTGCTGAATCGTCGATTGGCTCAAACCTTCGACGTATCGAGGCAGTCACAGGCGAAAACGCCGTGATATATATGCAGCGAACCGACGCGGTTCTCTCGCAAGTGGCGAACGCAGTGGGTACTCGCCCCGATGAGGCTGCTGTTGGTGTGCAACGTCGACTTGATGAACTGAAGGCAGCTCAAGACGAAATCAAGAATTTACGCTCCAAGCTGGCCACAGGTCGTGCAGCAGAGTTGGCTACAAGTGCCATTGATGGTGTTGTTGTTGCGCGGGTTGATGGCATGACAGCAAACGATGTTCGTGACCTGGCTGTTGCAATTCGTCAACAACCGAACATCAAAGTTGTGGTGGTCGGTGCAGTCACAGACACAGGTGGTGTTTCGCTAGTTGCTGCACTTCATTCGTCAATCTCCTCGAACGCGAGCGACATCATCAAAGATGCGGCGAAAGCTGTTGGCGGCGGAGGCGGAGGAAAAGGCGACATCGCAACTGCGGGCGGTAAGAATCCTGCAGGGCTAGATGAGGCATTGGCCATTGCTCGATCAAAGGCCGAATCGGTCGCGTCAAGTCACTAATAGTGAGAGTACTTGGCATCGATCTCGGTTCGAAAAGAATCGGTATTGCCGCATCTGATCGAAGTGGCACCATTGCGACGCCTCTTACCGTGTTGAAGAGAAGCGGTTCTCTCCCCGCGGACTACAAAGCAATCGCAGATTTGGTGCGCGAGGAGGAGGCAGTGGCAATTGTCGTGGGATTACCACTCAACATGGATGGCACTGAAGGTGCAGCAGCCCGAAACGCCCGAATCGAAGCCGAACGGCTGACTACGGTGGTGGGCGTGCCCGTTTTTGTACACGATGAGCGACGAAGCACGGTTGAAGCAGATCGTGTATTGCTAGAGCGCAACATGAATGCGCAAGAGCGGCGAAAAGTAGTGGACAAAGTTGCGGCCGCCGTCATCCTGCAATCGTGGCTCGATAGTCGCCAAGCGAATGGTTGTTAATGAACGACCCACTCATTCCCAATAATTGGCACGAAGACCCGTGGGATGAGGTTTCGGTATTGCCCGAGGCTCTCACCGAAGAACTATCGCCGTCATTTTCGGCTGCGCGCGGACCGGTGAAGTTAGTGGTCACCGTGCTTGTTGCTTGTGTTCTCCTCCTTGGTGTATCGGGATGGTGGATTGTTCGCGAACTGAATCCAGCCGGGCCGCTTGGTGCGTCTGTTAATTTCACTGTCAATAACGGAGACAATGTTGCATCCGTCGCCCAACGGCTGGAAAAGGCGGGAATTATCGCCAATGCTCGTCTGTTTCGGTGGTACGTATCCACCAAGGGTGGCCTCGAACTCATTCCGGGCTACTACTCGTTGCATCTGAATGAAAACGCCGGTGAAGTCATTTCCGCACTCTCAGTGGCTCCTTCAAATACTTTTCAATCTGTCACTTTCCCTGAGGGCATGACAGTTGCTCAGATGGGCGAACGGTTGTCAAACAAGATGACTTTTATGACCGCGGCCGATTTCATTGCTGCTGCATCAGACGGGTCTGTTGTCTCCGAACTGAGTCCCAAGGGCAATGCCAATCTTGAGGGGTTATTGTTCCCCGACACGTATCAGGTGTCAGGAGATGATACTGAAGTGCGAGTAGTTGCGCGTATGGCTTCCATGATGCAAAGAGTCGCAAAACAAGTTGACCTCAGTGCTGGGGCAAAGGTGCGTGGATATTCACCGTATGAAATTCTGATCATCGCTTCTTTGGTGGAACGAGAAGCAAAAGTTCCAGAGGACCGAGCAAAAATTGCTCAAGTCATCTACAACCGATTGGCTGCGAAGATGCCGCTCGAGATTGATGCTGCAGTGAAATATCACCAAGATCCTGCAATGTCGTGGACTGATATGAAGGCCACTGACACTCCGTATAACACCTATCTGCACAAGGGTTTGCCTCCTACTCCTATTGCGAATCCCGGTCGGGCTTCGATTGTTGCAGCACTTGCACCCGCCGGTGTGCCGCCAAAGTCCGACGAGGCATGTGCCGGATTGCAAGCTGGCGTGAAATGTGAATATCTCTACTACGTCTTGAAAAATTCGCAAGGTGGTCACGCGTTTGCCACTACATACGAGCAACATCTTGCAAATGTAGAGAAGGCTCGCACAGCAGGATTGCTCCCATGACCAAGAACATTGCAGCCGTCATCGGTCAGCCAGTTTCTCATTCCTTGTCACCTGCCATTCACAATGCAGCATTTCGTGCCAGCAATCGTGACGGTCAGTACGTTGCGGTTGAATGTGGTGAACGCGATGTAGACCGTATGGTTCGTGCCTTGCAAAAAGAAGGAATGGTCGGATTGTCGGTAACGATGCCATTGAAGGAAGTGGTGATTGACTCGCTGAACTCAGTGCATGTCACGGCGTCATTATTGAACGCAGTGAATTGTGTTTCGTTTTCCGACGGAAAGGCAACTGGATACAACACTGATGGAGATGGTTGTTGTGATGCGTTGGAACTGCAAGGCAACGCTGTGCTTGCTGGCAGTAAAGCTGTAGTTCTTGGCGCTGGTGGTACAGCACGAGCAGTCGCTTTGGCTCTCGGACGTCGGGGAGCACACGTCTATGTTGTGAATCGAACGATTGAGAGAGCTGAAGAATTGGTAAACACCTTGGGTGTTGCTCTGGCCGATACTGGCGGTTCATTGCTGGTTGGCGTTGATGGAGACCTTGCTGATGCTTCAGTATTGGTGAACGCTACGTCTGTCGGAATGAATTCTTCGTCATTGCCCGTATCTGCTGCTTTGCTTCATTCACGTTTGGTTGTGCTCGATGCTGTGTACTCACCAATGGAGACGGCCCTTTTGGCAGCCAGCAGGGTCGCAGGGGCCACGGTGGTCGACGGCCTTTGGATGCTGATTCATCAGGCTCGCCATCAACAAGTCTTGTGGTTTGGTGAAAATCCCGACGCATCCGTCATGCGGAATGCTGCAGAACAAGAACTTGAGCGTCGGCGCAAGTAGCCTGAAACGGTGCTTAGGTACCTAACAGCCGGAGAATCCCACGGTCGAGCCCTCACCGTCATTGTCGAGGGGTTGCCAGCGGGCTTGCCCATTCTTGTGTCGCATATCGAAGATGAATTGGCCCGCAGGCGTCTCGGGTATGGCCGCGGTCCTCGGCAACGCTTTGAAAAGGACGTCGTCACGCTCGTAGGCGGAGTGCGACATGGCCGCACACTGGGGTCTCCGGTAGCCATTGAAATTCAAAACTCAGAATGGTTCCGCAGCGACAAGTGGCATGCCGAGATGTCACCTGAGCCAGGTCACACTGAATTTCCTCTCACGCAACCTCGTCCTGGTCATGCCGACCTAGTGGGAATGCAGAAGTATGGGTTCACCGACTCGCGCGATGTATTGGAGCGCGCCAGCGCTCGTGAAACGGCCGCTCGAGTAGCAGCGGGTGCTTTGGCAAAACAGTTGCTCTCGCATATCGGCGTGGGCATCTTGAGTCACGTTGTTCAGATGGGTGACGCAAAGGCTCATTCCGATGCGCTGCCCACTATGAATGATCTTGCCGCGATCGATGCATCTGAAGTGCGTTGTTTCACGCCAGCAGCCGAAGAAGCAATGATTACGGCAATCAAGAATGCAGCTCGTGAAGGCGACTCCCTGGGTGGCATCGTTGAGTCAATCGCGTATGGGGTCCCAGTCGGCCTTGGAAGCCATGTGCACTGGGATCGCAAAATTGATGCCATGTTGGCTCAGGCAGTGATGAGCATTCAAGCGGTAAAAGGTGTTGAAATCGGTGACGGTTTTGAAACGGCCGGATTACGTGGAAGTCAGTCGCACGATCCTATTTCGTGGGATGCAACAGCAAAGAAATATGTACGCGACGGTCATCGCCATGGAGGCACTGAAGGCGGAATCACTACTGGTGAACCGTTGATCGTTCGTGCCGCAATGAAGCCGTTGGCCACGTTGAATAAGCCAACTCTCAAGACAATCGATGTGGTGACCAAAGAAGAGACCGTCAGTTTCAAAGAACGCACAGACGTCACTGCAGTGCCTGCACTTGGTGTGGTGGTCGAGACCATGGTCGCATTAGTTCTGGCTGCAGAAGCTCAACGAAAGTTCGGTGGAGATTCACTTGCCGAATTCGTTCGCAATGCAGAGGCGTTTAAGGCCACACTGGAGTCGTGAGCACCGAACATCCGTCCATTTTGCTGATTGGGCTGATGGGTACAGGTAAATCCACGATTGCGCGTCAGTTATCTGCACGTCTCAACTACGAGTGTCTCGATACTGACAAGCTTGTTGAAGTGCGCACAGGTTCTACTGTTCGTGAACTCTTTGTAGATCGGGGCGAGAACGAGTTTCGGAAAATTGAGTCCGATGTCCTTGATGAATGCCTTACCCGACAGTTGCCTGCCGTCATTGCAGGTGCTGGTGGCATTGTGGTGCGTGAGGAGAATCGTCAACGGATTCGCACGGCTCAAGCAAATGAATCCGTGATTGTTGTCTGGTTGCATGCCAGAACAGATGTGTTGGCGCTTCGGACCTCAAAAGGGGTACACCGACCACTGCTTGACGAAGATCGTGTTGGCACTCTCGAAAGACTTGCTGTTGAACGAGCTGATTTGTACCGCGAAGTGGCGGACATTGTGATTGATGTGTCGGATCGATCTGTTGAGGCAACCGTTAGTTTGTTAGTGGATGCAATCGAAGAAGGCCGCAGAGAAATGGGTGAATCCAATGAGTGATGTCATTGAGGTGCAAGTTCCGCTCGGGGATCGGGCCTATTCCGTTTCGGTTGGTCACGGAGCACGCAGTCGCGCCGAACACATGATTCCGGTATCGGCTCGTCGCGTAGCAATCGTCACTCAAGCGGGAATTCCTGACACATATATTCCACAGTTTGAAGGCCGTTCGGTGTCGGTACATGTCATTGGTGACGGAGAGGTGCATAAGACGTTGTCCACCATCGAGCGGTTGTGCAGCGAATTCGCCCAAGAAGGACTCACACGAGCAGATGTTGTCGTTGCGGTGGGCGGGGGAATGGTCACCGATGTGGCCGGATTTGCTGCGGCCTCGTATCACCGAGGAATAGCGGTTGTACACATCGCCACTTCATTGCTGGCCATGATTGATGCAGCTGTTGGCGGCAAGACAGGTGTGAACATTCCTGAGGGAAAGAACCTTGTTGGAGCTTTCTGGCAACCGCATGGTGTGGTGTGTGAACTAGATGCATTGTCAACGCTTCCAGAACGCGAAATGCGATGTGGTCTCGGCGAAATGGCCAAGTACCACTTCATTGTCCGAGAAGATCTCGACGAATTGCCTTTTGTTCAACGCGTAGCGCGTTGTGTACAAATCAAGGCCGACATTGTTGCTGCAGATGAACGAGAAGGCGGGATTCGCGCTTTCCTCAACTACGGACACACACTTGCACACGCGCTAGAAATCGGCACCGACTTTGAGATTGCTCATGGCGAAGCGGTGTCGATCGGGCTTTTGTACGCTGCGCACCTTGCTCACGCGATGGAACGTGTCACTGCCCAGCGCGTTGACGAGCACTATCGCATTGTTCACGATGTTTACGGACTTCGCAATGCACTACCTGAGGGAATCACGGCTGACCGTCTCATTGCCGATATGGGTCGCGACAAGAAGGCGATTGATTCGCTCACATTCGTCCTTGATTCAGCCGACGGCCTTGAAGTGGTGTCGGGCGTTGGGGAAAATCATGTGCGATCCGCCCTCAGCGCGCTCATCAATCGAATCGGCTGAACAAATCTCCGCGTTCGCTTGTGGAGAGACGAGTACGGTTGCGTCATGGCTTCCATCCTTGTTATTCACGGACCAAACCTCAATCTGCTAGGTGCTCGAGAGCCTGAGGTGTACGGCACGGCCACTTTGTCTGATTATGTCAACGTGGTGCGTTCGGCCGCTGAGCCCCATCAATTGTCGGTGGCAGACATTCAATCAAACAGTGAAGCAGCAATTGTCGATGCGATCCATGGCGCAAAGAACGACCATGCTTCCATCATCATTAACGCGGGAGCCTTCACTCACTATTCGTGGGCAATTCACGATGCGTTGCGTTCGTTCACCGGTCATGTGATTGAAGTGCACATCTCAAATCCTGGTGCGCGCGAAGAATTCCGACATGTGAGTGTTCTGAGCACGGTAGTCGATGGAACCATTGCGGGATTCGGCGCGGTGGGTTATCAACTCGCTGTTGATGCGCTCGTCAAAATGGGCGTGAAATAGCCCATGACGCACGCCGGGCGTATTGAAAGCCTGCGTGAATACCAGGTGGCGCAATTCCTCTTGTGTCTGCGCTCGGAAGATATTCGTTGGCTTAGTGGATTCACTGGCAGTACGGCGCAATTACTTGTCGATTGTTTCGCCGGAGTTGGTCACCTATTTGTAGACGGTCGATATGTCGAGCGAGCAAGCAGCGAAGTGGCGAAGGCGCAAGCACCTGTAGAAGTGCATCTCGTGGAGTCGGGGGAGTCAATTGAAGAACGCATCGCTCGTATGGTGAACGAGGCAGTGGTGCAACTTGATGATTCACATTTGTCCGCCGCTCACTTCACAAAATTGACTCGTGGGTTGAAAATTGAAATTGCGTCGTCGCCGTTGGACGAGGCACGACGAAGAAAAGATCAGAACGAATTATCCCTCATTGAAAAAGCGGCCACTATTGCAGATGGGGCTCTTCTTTCGTTGTTGTCGCATGGGCTTGTCGGTCGTACCGAGCGCGAGGTTCAACGTGAACTCGATGAACTCATGCGAGCCGCTGGTGCTGATGACGTGGGTTTTGACACCATTGTCGCAACCGGGCCGAATGGTGCGCGCCCGCACCATGAGCCAGGACACACTCGCATTGAGGATGGTCATATGGTGGTGATTGATTTTGGCGCCGAAGTTGCTGGATATCGAAGCGACACAACGCGCACCGTTCAGGTAGGCAACGTTTCTCCTGAGCTACTCGACATGTTTCGCATCGTCGAAGAAGCTCAGGCCGCTGGCGTTGCCGCCGTACGCGCCGGAGTTGTGGGCTCCGATATTGACCGTGCCGTCCGAAAAGTCTTTTCCCGCGAAGGGGTGGAACACGAATATGTGCACGGTACGGGCCACGGTGTAGGGCTGTATATCCACGAACCGCCCATCTTCTCTCCCCGCTGTGAGGCGGTGCTGGCAGCCAATGAGGTGGTGACGGTGGAGCCTGGGCTCTATCGTAAGGGGGTAGGCGGCGTCCGAATCGAGGATTTGGTCGTCGTGGGCGACAAGAATTGTCGCATTCTTACCAACACTCCCAAGGAACTCTTATGCCCGCGATCACCACGAACGACCTGAAGAACGGAATCACACTTGAACTCGACAATGGGTTGTTCACCGTGGTCGAATTCCAACACGTGAAGCCTGGCAAGGGCGGCGCTTTCGTGCGCACCAAGATCCGCAACCTTCGCAACGGTGCGGTTATCGAAAAGACATTCAATGCAGGTATCCGCGTGGAACAGGCAATCCTCGACAAGCGAGACATGCAATTCCTGTACAAGGACGGAAATGATTTTGTGTTCATGGACACAGAGTCATACGACCAAACCACCATCCCTCCATCGGCTTTGGGTGATGCGGCTGACTATTTAGTGGAACAAGCAATGGCCATCATCGCTTTCTACAACGGCGAAATCGTCACTGTCGAAATTCCTGCATCAGCCGAATTGGTGATCGCAGAAACTGAGCCTGGTATTCAGGGTGATCGAGTTTCGGGAGCCACAAAGCCAGCAACATTGGAAACAGGCAAAGTCATCAAGGTGCCATTGTTTATCAATGTCGGTGACAAGGTAAAGGTTGACACCCGTACCGGCGATTACGTCACACGCGTCTAATGACGCACGATGACGATGCGTTTCGCCCATACGATGCGCGAACTGATGCTCGCGAACAGGCAGTCATGCTTCTGTATGAGGCGGAACAACGCGGAATATCTTCAGTAGACCTGCTGCAAGAGCGCGCTATTGCTTCAGCTGAATTGGCAACAACATTGATTAATGGGGTGGAGTCATCTCGTGAATCGATTGACCAGCAGATTGTCTCGCATGCAAAGAGCTGGGCACTCGATCGCATGCCCGCCCTCGATCGCGCTATTTTGCGTCTCGGAATCTTTGAGTTGACCTCACGGCTCGATGTGCCGACCGCTGTGGTCATTGATGAGGCGGTGGAGTTGGCGAAACGCTTCTCCACCGACGATTCGGGAAAATTTGTCAACGGAGTGCTTGCAGCAGTGGCGAAAAAAGTTCGACCCGCTGGAGAGTAACTGTTCGTGGACACCGCTGACGTTGACCAACAGGGGAGCGAACAATACGCGGCTTTACATCGTAGGTCGTGGTGGACATTGGTCATGTTCGTGGTGGCTGTTTCGTACGGGGTGTACACGGCGTATCTGCAAATAGATATGCATAACGGCCTGGGAACTTTTTCATACGACGTTGGTCTTTATGACCAGGGAATCTGGCTGTTGTCGCGTGGCCATGCTCCGTTTGTCACATTGATGGGTCGCAACCTCTTTGGCGACCATGCTTCCTTCATCCTCTTGTTTCTGGTGCCGGTTTATTGGATTATTCCCGGAACGTCAACATTGTTGGCGTTGCAGGCGATGGCAATTGCGGGGGCATCTCTTCCTATCTATTTTTTTGCGAAACGCATCTTGGGAAGTGCCGAGTTGGCTTTCATCTTCGGACTCGTTTGGCTTCTGAACCCAGCAGTGAATGGAACCAATCTTGAAAACTTTCACCCCGACGGATTTTTGGGTCTCTTTGTCTGCCTGGCCCTCTACGCAGCGTTCACAAAGAAATGGAGAATGTACGCAATCTCTCTTGCGCTCGCATTGCTGGTTAAAGAGGATGTGCTGTTGTTGGTATTTCCACTCGGGGTGTACATCTGGACACAGATAGACAAGCGAAAAGGGATATTTACGATTTGTGCAACTTTCGCCGTCACGTTGTTCGGAATGTTTGCAGTGATGAAGTCGCTTATCGGCGTCCCCACTCGAAATTCGTGGCGTATTCCATTTGGCGGACCCACTGGCCTTATCAAAAAGACTCTCACTCATCCCACCGAAGTGTGGCATTACCTCTTGCAAGATGATCGACCCACGTATCTGTTTCAAATGCTTGCCCCATTAGGTGGTGCATTCTTCTTATCGCCGTGGCTCGCGGCTGTTGCGGTGCCGGTACTGGCGTCGAATGTGGTCAGCACGTTCTGGTACCAACACAGCATTCAGTATCACTATTCATTGGTCGCCATGCCCTCGCTGCTCTTTGCATCAGTTCTTGGAGTTGCAAAGCTTCGAAGTGCATGGAGGCCCATTGCGACAAGCATCGTGCTCGCATGCACGGTGCTGACATATTCGGCGTGGGCGCAAACCACACTGGCCCAACATCCGCGGATTGTGTGGGGAAGAGACAACCCCGTTGCTCGTGCGGGGCTCGACATCATCAAGTACGTCCCCGGCGACGCTGTGATTTCTGTTTTCGACCCTCTCACCACGCACATGGCCCACCGCAAAGAGATCTATTTCTTCCCCAATCCGTTCAAGGCGTCCTATTACGGGGTGGACGATTCTTTGGCAAACAAGCGACTTCCTGCGGCTGACAGAGTGGAATATGTAGTCCTTCCGCGTTCTCTCGATTCCGGTCAACAAGCCACCTGGGATTCAGTGAAGAGCGACTTCGAGGTGGTTCGAGAGAACACGTACTGGCAGGTCTTCAAGAGGCGAGTCCACTAGCGCTGGGTCGCCCTGGCGTGTATAGTTACTCCGACCGTCAAACGGGTCCTGTGAGGCCCGAACGGAAGGAACATATGAATTCATCTTTCTCCATGCACGCACGCCCCTCAATAGGGGCGTTTTTCATGCCAACTCTTTTATCCGTAGCAACACGGTGAGCCTCGTGGAAAAGTCCAGCACCGAAATTCTCGGAGCTGACGATGTGTCGCGAGCCATTACTCGCATCGCGCACGAAATTATCGAACGAAACATTGACCTTGAACCAGTGGTCATCGTTGGTATGCAAACAGGCGGCACCTGGATTGCTGAACGACTATGCGATGCCATTCAACGCATTACCGACGGCACCGTTGTGCCACTCGGGGCAATTGATATTTCGATGTACCGAGATGACTTCAGTCTTCGACCAATAGTTCTTTCGGCACCGACAGATATTCCTGTCGACCTCACCGAACGAAGAGTGATCTTGGTGGATGACGTTCTATTTACCGGGCGTACGGTGCGTGCGGCGTTGGAGGCTCTGAATGACCACGGGCGCCCTCGTGCTGTGCAGTTGGCGGTCATGGTGGATAGAGGTCATCGTGAGTTGCCGATTCGTCCTGACTATGTGGGCAAGAACATCCCAACGCATCCCACCGACGAAGTGACTGTGAGTGAACTCGGAGTGTTTATGAGTTCGGCGGAGAGTGAATCATGAAGCATCTCTTGAGTACGCATGACCTCAGTCTCGATGAGATTGTCTCCATCTTGGACACAGCAGACCACATGGCTGAAATAAACCAGCGGGCCGTGTCAAAAGTGCCGGCATTGAGGGGTAAGACTGTTGCCAGTGTGTTCTTTGAGGACTCCACGCGCACCCGACTGAGTTTTGAATCCGCTGCAAAACGCTTATCGGCTGACACCATGACATTTTCGGCTGCAAGCTCCAGCGTTAATAAAGGGGAAAGTCTCCGCGACACGATTGAAACTCTCTCGGCCATGGGCGTCGACGCGTTTGTTGTTCGACACAAATCAAGCGGAGCGCCACTTGCAATTACGCAATGGACCAATGCGTCAGTTGTCAACGCCGGTGATGGATGGCATCAGCATCCCACTCAAGCATTGCTCGATGCATTCACAATCACGCGCTCGTTTGGGCTCAAGGATTCTCTCAAGGGTCGCAGCATCGCGATAGTGGGGGACATCAAGCACTCACGTGTGGCGCGAAGCGACATTGATGTATTCACGCGGCTCGGCGCTGAAGTGATTCTCGTAGCACCACCCACATTGTTGCCTCACGATGTAGCGCAGTGGAATGTTCGGACCGCATCGTCTATCGATGATGTGGTCGGTGTGGTGGATGTTCTGTACATGTTGCGCATGCAATTCGAGCGAATGGATTCTGGTGTTATCCCTGGGTTGGGTGAGTACTCCGCACGGTTTGCGCTTACTCCACAACGTGCCGAGAAACTTTTAAACCATGCCCTTGTCATGCACCCAGGTCCCATGAATCGTGGCATCGAAATGGTGGTCGATCCATCGGAATTGCCAGGGTCACGCATCTTGCAGCAAGTCACAAATGGCGTGTCGGTGCGTATGGCGGTTCTCTTCACAATTCTTGGTGGCGGCGCCACCACTTCATTGCAACAAGGAGTAGACGCATGAGCACTCGTTCAGTTGTGTTCCGTGGCGGAACCGTTGTTAACCCTGACTCAACAACGGTGGCCGATGTACGCGTCATTGATGGCGTCATTGATGAAGTCGGCCCGTCGTTAAGCGGCGATGTTGTTGTCGATGCAGCCGGTGCATACGTGTCGTCAGGTTTCGTCGACCTTCACACGCACCTGCGTGAGCCCGGGAAAGAAGAGGCCGAAACAATTGAGACGGGAAGTCGGGCCGCTGCCGTTGGTGGATACACCGCTGTCGTGGCCATGCCCAACACAGATCCGGCTCAGGACTCTGTCATGGTTGTGCGATTCGTGCGAGAACGTGGAGAATCCGTTGGCCTGTGTGAGGTGGTCCCGTCGGGTTGTATCACCATGGGACGCAACGGAACCACACTGGTGCCATACGCATCGCTCGCTGCGGAAGGGGTTCGCATCTTCACGGACGACGGCAATGGAGTGCAAGACCCATTGCTGATGCGCCGAGCATTGGAATACTCAGGTCCTTTAGGAGTCACGCTTGCTCAACATTGTGAAGTGGCGCGACTCACCGAGGGCGCCGTCATGCATGAAGGGTCATGTTGTTCCTCCTTGGGTGTGCCTGGATGGCCATCCATCGCAGAAGAACTGATGTTGCACCGAGATATCGAATTGGTTCGCCTCACGGGTGCACGTATGCACTTCTTGCATCTCTCTACGGCGGGAAGTGTTGAGCTTGTCAGGAAAGCGAAGGCGGACGGACTCCCCATCACTGCTGAGGTCACCCCGCATCACTTGGCGCTTGAAGATGAGTTGTTGCGTGGCTTTAATCCAGTGTTCAAAGTAAATCCGCCACTTCGCACCCTTGCTGATATCGAAGCTCTCAGAGCGGGTCTTGCTGATGGCACCATCGATGCAGTGGCAACCGACCACGCACCGCATGCAGCCCACACGAAAGAGCAGCCTCTTGATGCAGCCCCGCCGGGAATGCTCGGACTGGAAACAGCACTTGCCGTTCTCAACACATCGTGCGACATTGATGCTCGTCGCATTGTTGAAGTGATGTCGTGGAATCCTGCACGAATCGCTGGGATAGACGATCGACATGGTCGTCCTGTTGCTGCGGGTGAACCAGCCAACATTGCGGTGTGGGATACGAGCACAGTGTGGACTGTGTCGCGCGACGTCCTCGCTAGTAAGTCAAAGAACACGCCGTATCACGGCATGGACGTACGCGGAAAAGTGCGCCACACCATGTTCCGCGGAGAATTAGTAGTACAAGATGGAAAGGCTCTGAAGTGAGTTCAGGAATCACAGAAATTGCCCTTGTTCTTGAAGACGGGTCCGTCTTTGAGGGTGAAGCAATCGGGCACATGCCCGACAATGGCATTGCAGCGGGGGAGGTGGTGTTCAACACCACTCTTACTGGGTATCAAGAAGTGATTTCCGATCCGTCATACGCAGGTCAAATCATCACGTTCACGACAGCCCACATTGGCAACTACGGAGCCACGTCCATTGATGCGGAATCTCGTGGCACGTTCGCTCGAGGAGTCATCGTGAGAGATCTGGCACGTCGCCATAGCAATTGGCGAAGCGAACAGAGTCTCGATGCAATGTTGAAGCAGCACAACCTGCCAGGTATAGGCGGACTCGATACTCGACGTCTCACCCGTCTGCTTCGCGACTCGGGATCTTTGCGTGGAGCATTCGGTACGGCCGACGAAAAGTCTTTATTGGCGGCCGCGAAAAGTGAGCGTGGAACCTCTGGCGTCAACTTGGTAGCTGAAGTAACTACTCCCGAGGCCTACACGTTCGGAAACGGAAAGTTTTCTGTGGTGGCATACGACTTTGGTATCAAATCAACGATTCTTCGTTGCTTGTCCGAGATCGCAACTGTCACTGTGGTCCCGGCTCACACTTCAGCGGAAGATGTTCTCGCCATGAATCCGCACGGCGTCTTTTTGTCGAATGGCCCTGGCGACCCCGAAATGGTTGGGAATGCCACTACCAACATCCGCGCAATAGTTGAAGCGGGGACTCCTACGTTTGGCATCTGTCTTGGGCATCAATTGTTGTCTCGGGCCTTTGGCGGGCACACATTCAAATTGCCATTCGGACATCACGGCGGAAACCACCCGGTACGCAATTTGGCAACTGGCGCGGTGGAAATAACTAGCCAAAATCACAACTTCTGTGTCGATCCAGATTCATTATCCGGAGTCGCTGACATTACGCATCTCAACCTAAACGACAATACGAACGAAGGAATGCGCCTTCGTAATCTTCGTGCTTACAGCGTGCAGTATCACCCTGAAGCTGGGCCTGGCCCGCATGACAGTCGTTATCTCTTTACAGAATTCGCAGAAATGATGGAGGGCAAGTAATGCCACGCCGTAACGATCTCAAGAGCATCCTCATTATTGGCTCTGGCCCCATCGTCATTGGGCAAGCATGTGAGTTTGACTACTCCGGCACGCAGGCGTGCCGTGTGTTGAAAGAAGAGGGGTATCGAGTCATCCTTGCGAACTCGAATCCTGCAACCATCATGACGGATCCCGATTTCGCCGATCGCACGTACATCGAGCCGCTTACTCCTGAGATCCTGGCCAAAATCATCGAACGTGAAATGCCTGACGCGGTGTTGCCGACCCTCGGCGGCCAGACAGGTTTGAACTTGGCAATGGCTCTGTTCGCGCAGGGAAAAGTGGGAGTGCCTGGCACCCCTGAACTTATTGGCGCGAATGCAACAGCTATTGAAACAGCTGAAGATCGCGACATGTTCAAACAGGCGATGATCGAGATTGGCCTCAATGTTCCACGCAGCGGTGTTGCTCACAACATGGAAGAAGCGCATACGGTTCTTGAGGAAATCGGTCTGCCCGTCATTATCCGTCCCGCCTACATCCTTGGCGGCCGCGGCACCGGCATCGCGAACACGATGGAAGAATTCATCAAGATTGCCAGCGATGGGCTTGATGCAAGCCCAATTCGTGAAATCTTGATCGAAACCTCCATTGTCGGATGGAAGGAATATGAACTTGAGGTCATGCGCGATAAGGCGGACAATTGCGTCATTATCTGCAGCATCGAGAACTTTGATCCGATGGGTGTGCATACGGGGGACTCCATCACTGTTGCACCGGCCCAAACATTGTCCGATGTTGAATATCAAAAGATGCGTGATGCCGCTTTGGCATGTATTCGACGAGTGGGAGTTGAAACCGGCGGATCAAACGTGCAGTTTGCGCTCAATCCAGCCAACGGTGAAATGGTTGTCATTGAGATGAATCCTCGCGTGTCGCGATCTTCGGCGTTGGCATCAAAAGCAACCGGATTCCCCATTGCGAAAATTGCGGCAAAGCTTGCTGTGGGTTACACGCTCGATGAAATTCCGAACGACATCACCCGTATGACGCCTGCAAGTTTTGAGCCCACCATTGACTACGTGGTGACCAAGATTCCGCGTTGGGCCTTTGAAAAGTTCCCCGGTACATCTGGCATCCTCGGCACCCAGATGCAAAGTGTTGGTGAGGCCATGGCGATTGGTCGCACATTCCCCGAGAGTTTGCAGAAGGCGCTGCGTTCGTTGGAACAGGGGCGTTTCGGTCTGAACTGTGATCCCGCAGAAAATCTCTATGACGACCTCGACAATGAGGCCCTGTTGAAGAAAGCTGCCACGCCCACCCCTGAGCGAATCTTCCAAGTAGGGGAAGCACTGCAGCGCGGGCTCGGAATTGATGTGGTGCACGAACGTACCAAGATTGATCCGTGGTTCCTGGATCAAATGCAGATCATCATTGATGAACGCGCTGAATGGTCAGGGAAGAAGTTGTCAGAGATTGGAAAGTCTCAAATGCGTCGTGCAAAGCGTCTCGGTTTTTCCGATGCACAACTTGCGTACGCGCTGGGGGTACACGAGCTTGAAGTGCGCGCGCATCGCGAAGCGTTGCAGGTAATTCCCACCTTTAAGACTGTCGACACGTGTAGTGCCGAATTTGCCGCTCAAACTCCGTATCACTATTCAACATATGAAGATGAGAACGAAGTGCGGCCGTCAGATCGTCCGCGCGTCATTATCTTGGGGTCCGGTCCAAACCGAATTGGTCAAGGAATCGAATTCGACTACTGCTGCGTTCATGCCAGTTTCGCTCTGCGCGATGCAGGGTTTGAGACAGTGATGGTGAATTGCAATCCAGAAACCGTGTCCACCGACTATGACACTTCCGACCGTTTGTACTTCGAACCATTAACTCGCGAAGATGTGCTCAACGTCATTGCCGCAGAGACGGTGGCATCTGGAGGCGTTGCACCCAAAGTCATTGTGAGCCTGGGCGGGCAAACACCTCTGAAGTTGTCTGGTCTCATTGACCCTGCCATCATCGCTGGCACATCGCCTCATTCCATTGACTTGGCAGAAGACCGCGAGAAGTGGAACCAATTGTGCGACAGCTTGTCCATCCCGCAGCCTCCGGGTGGCACAGCCGTCACTCTCGATGAAGCCAAGGCGATTGCATCACGGGTGGGATTCCCTGTTCTTGTTCGTCCTAGCTACGTGTTGGGTGGGCGAGCCATGCAGATCGTTCATGATGTTGATGCCCTGCAACGAGCAATGGAACAACTTGCCGCCGACGGAAGTTTAGGAAAGGAAGGCGGTCTCTCTGCTGAGCGCCCAGTTCTCATTGACCGCTTTTTGGAAGATGCAACTGAAGTCGACGTTGATGCCATTCGTGACCACACCGGAGAGGTGTTGATTGGTGGCGTGATGGAACACGTGGAAGAAGCTGGTGTTCACTCTGGTGACTCTGCATGCGCCATTCCTCCCCAAACATTGCCATCATGGGTGGTAGAAGTCATCAGCTCCTATGCGTCGGCCATTGCGAAAGCGCTTGATGTTCGCGGGCTCATCAATGTGCAGTTCGCTGTGTCGGGCACAACGGTGTATGTCATTGAGGCGAACCCACGTGCGTCACGTACGGTTCCATTCGTTGCCAAGGCCACTGGAGTTCCCTTGGCAAAGGTGGCAAGTCGAGTCATGCTCGGCGCATCACTTGCGCAATTGCGTCAAGAAGGTTTGCTGACGCCGCCAGTGACTGGCGGACATGTTTCGGTAAAAGAAGCCGTGTTGCCCTTCAATCGATTCCCCGAAGTTGACACGGCACTCGGACCAGAAATGCGTTCAACGGGTGAGGTGATGGGCATCGACCGTTCGTTCGGCAGAGCATTCGTCAAGTCGCAGTCTGCTGCGGGAACCGTGTTGCCAACGTCGGGCATGGTGTTCTTGTCGCTGAATGATGGTGACAAGCCTGCAGGTCTTGTAGTTGCCAAGCGTTTGCGAGCATTAGGGCTTGGCATCGCCGCCACCACGGGTACCGCCGAATACTTGGAAAAGTTTGGTGAACCAGTTGACCGCGTGGTGGGCAAATTGTCCGAGATTGAAGGCTCATCAATGGATAACGCCGTTGAATTGGTTGCTCAAGGCGCCATCAGTTTCGTGGTGAATACGCCTCATGGTCGTGGTTCGCGAGAAGACGGTGAAGCAATTCGTAAGGCAGCAAACACCAATCGTGTTTCCTCGGTCACCACGGTCGAAGCGGCTTTGGCGGCCGTGAACGGATTGTGGGAACAGTCCAGTTCAGAGGTCGAAGTTCGTTCATTGCAGGAGTATCACGGACGATGAACTCAATTCGGCGCGGTACAAAGGCATTGCAAGCCTTAGGGGGAGTGTCTGTAGGTGCGGTGCATCTACAGAACCCTTTTATGACCGCCTCCGGTACAAGTGGTCACGATGTAGAACTTGCGCCGTACATGCCACTGCATCAACTTGGTGCTGTAGTGGCCAAGAGCTTGTTTCATGAAGAGTGGAAGGGCAATCCTTCGCCGAGAGTGCATCTTGCTGAATCGGGCATGATCAACGCAGTGGGATTACAAGGTCCCGGAGTCAATGCTTGGATTCGTGATTCATTGCCGCAGTTAGAACATTCTCGTGTTGCATCCGTTGTCAGTATCTGGGGGCGGACAGTGGCTGAATATGTCAGCGCTGCTGAACAGGTGGCAACCGCCGGGAATCGCATCATCGCTCTTGAAGTGAATTTGTCATGTCCGAATCTTGAGGGACGAAGTGGCATCATCGCCCATGATCCATCGCTCGCTGGCAACATTATTTCTGCTGTTACTCGTGTCTCTTCCGTCCCCGTATGGGCCAAATTGAGCGCCAATACGGATCGAATCGTCGAGGTGGCCACCACTGTTGTTGACGCTGGTGCTGATTCGCTCACTCTCATCAACACAATGTTGGGAATGCAGATCAATGTTGCCGATGCGAAGTATTCCTTGGGTAACGGCGGCGGAGGGCTCTCGGGGCCAGCTATCCATCCCATCGCAGTTCGTGCCGTGCACGACGTGCGTGTTGCGCTACCGAATACGCCCATCATCGGTGTCGGCGGCATTTCCACCGGTGCAGATGCCGTCGAAATGTTGATGGCGGGAGCGCACGCCGTGCAAGTGGGCACTGCGTCATTTGCTCAGCCGAGCGCAACATGGCGCATTGCGTGTGAGGCAGCTCTCATCGCTCAAGAACGTGGAGCCACTCGCTGGAGTGACATCATCTCGCTGGTGCATCGTTCATAGGGTGATTCATGCCGCTCTGGGCGTGACACAACTATCATTGCTACATGGAACCTCGCGCAGAAGACCTCGCAGTAATCGCCGAGTTTCGTTCCGCTCGCATTGCGGCTGTTGAAAAGGCTTCTCGGGGGCACGTCGATCAAGTTCTGCGCCAGCCAACTTCTGCAGAGGCGGCCGTGTACGTGGTGAAACTTCTTGACGTTGTGCCCGGAGTGGGAAAGGTTGCAGGCCGTCGGTTGCTCTCGTCAATTGGGTTGTCGCCCTTTGATCGGGTGGGAGATCTCACTGCGAAGCAGATTGAGACCATTCTTCAAGTGTGCAGGGTTCGGTCATGACTGAACCCATCATCATCATCGTTTCAGGTCCCGGGGGTGCGGGTAAAGGCACCATTGTGGAAGAGCTTGTCGCGCGCGACCCCATGTTGTGGCTGAGTCGGTCGTGGACAACTCGCCAACAGCGCGACGGAGAATCTGATCACGCGTACCATTTTGTCTCGCGTCAACAATTCCAAGATCGCATCGCAGAAGGTGGCTTCTTGGAGTGGACCGAATTTCTTGGCAACTACTACGGCTCTCCATTGCCGGGAGTTGATGTGGGGCAAGACATCGTGCTTGAAATTGAACTGCATGGCGCACAGCAAGTGAAAGAGCAGCATCCCGAGGCCATCTTGGTGTTTGTCCGTCCTCCCTCCCGCGAAGAGCAACAGCGTCGCTTGCAGGGGCGAGGAGATTCTCCTGACCACGTGGTCGAACGGCTTCGTAAAGCCGAAGAAGAA
>CAYSPE010000027.1:21549-23279 GCA_964432845.1 uncultured Bifidobacterium sp. | reverse complement strand
ACACCCTCAAGGCGCTTCTCCATGAGTTCCACACGCAGGCGGAGCCGCTGTTGGTATTCGCAACGGGTTTGTTCCGGTGCGCGATATAGCTGGCATTGCAGTTGCTGTGGTCTCGCTGGCCACTATGAAGCGTACGAACGTGGCATTTGACTTGGTGGCACCGCTCATCGGTGCCATCGGTTTGGTAGCTGCAGCGCTTGATGCTGCCAATGGCACCGCAGATTCAGTGGTGAACTTGCTTCGGGTATTCGTGGGTGTGGCGTTTCTCGGAGCAGTGAGCGACGCAATGTTGCTGGGGCACTGGTACTTGGTGCAGCCAGGCATGCCGCGCAGCATCTTGAACGAATTGGTGTCGACATTGCGTTGGATCTTGCCATTTGAGGTTGTGGTCATGTTGTTGCCCACTGGCATGGTGAGTGTGCTGAACGGAAGTATCAGCGATGGATGGAACGGCACCTTGGGGTGGTTTTGGGTGGCATGTGCCATCACCACTGGCATCCTCGTCGAAGTCACTCGCGCTGCACTGCGTGAGCGCAGTTATTCTGCGGTAATGGCCGCTACAGGCCTCATGTATTTGGCCATTCTCACTGCCTTTGGAACCGACCTAGTGGCTCGCGCAGTTCTCGCTTAACCTGCTTTTCGCCTAGTTTGGCGGGCGTGGAAAAGTTTGAACGCACCATCTACAACGCTGACCACGAGGCATTCCGTTCCTCGTTTCGAGCATGGCTTGACAACAAGGTTGTCCCGCACCATGAAGAGTGGGAAACCGCTGGAATTACTCCACGAGAGATTTGGCGAGAGGCAGGTGCTCTCGGATTCTTGGGATACCACGTTCCTGAAGAATTCGGCGGTGGTGGAGTGGATGATTATCGCTTCGGTGCCATCATGCAAGAAGAAGTGTCTGATACCGGCGTCATCGGCAGCGCAAACGGTATGACTCTGCACAACGACATCGTGTTGCCGTACTACCTCAGCCTCGCCAACGACGATCAAAAGAAGCGCTGGCTACCTGGCATGGTGAAGGGAGAACTCATCGGTGCGCTCGCCATTACCGAGCCCAATGCCGGCAGCGATGTTGCAGGTGTGAAGACCTCGGGTGTGAAGAAAGGTGGCGCCTGGGTCATCAACGGATCAAAGACTTTCATCACCAATGGCATCAACAGTGATGTGGTGATTACCACCGTTCGAACAGACCCAAATGCGGGGCACAAAGGGTTCTCGCTCTTTGTTCTGGAGCGTGGCATGAAGGGATTCGAACGAGGTCGCAATCTCAACAAGTTGGGAATGCACGCACAGGACACTGCAGAACTCTCATTCACCGATGTTGAGGTGCCTGAGGAGAATATGTTGGGCGAAGAGGGCATGGGTTTTGTGTACCTCATGCGCAATTTGGCTCAAGAACGTTTGGGTATGGCAGTGGGTGGTGTGAAAGTGGCCGACGCCGCATTGCGTTGGACACTCGAGCATCTGAACAATCGCAAAGCGTTTGGACAGGCGTTGTCGCAATTTCAGAACTCAAAGTTTGAACTTGCGGAAATGGCCACCGAAATTCAGATTGCTCAGGTGTACGTGGACCGATGCATCGAGTTGCATTGCGAAGGCAAGTTGTCGGCAGAACAATCAGCTGCAGCCAAATTCTGGGTGACCGAATTGCAGAATCGCGTGGTGGACCGTTGCCTGCAGTTGCATGGTGGCTATGGCTACATGTGGGAGTACCCCATTGCGCGCGC
>CAYSPE010000027.1:0-21449 GCA_964432845.1 uncultured Bifidobacterium sp. | reverse complement strand
ACCGATGAGTATGTTGACGGCTGTGACCACGTCATTCGTCAACTATTGCTGCCGTTGGTGAACCCAGAGTCCACGGCCCAACAGTTCAATTCCGCCGCCGCGCACATTCCTGGCAACTACATGGCGAAAGCAGCCGTAGAAATGGCATTGCTTGATTATTGGTTGCGCCTGGAGGACAACTCGCTGGCCGCCTTCCTTGGAGCCACGCAATCGTTTGTGGTTTCTGGTGTATCCATTGGCATCTATTCCAATATCGATGAACTGTTGAACGTTGTTGCCGAATTTCGCAACGAGGGGTATCGACGCGTGAAGTTGAAGATTGAGCCTGGCAATGACATTGAACCTGTTCGCGCAGTGCGTGAGGCATTTGGCGATGACTTGCTATTGCAGGTTGATGCAAACTCTGCCTATTCATCGGACAACGCAGAACATTTGGCGAAACTCGATGCATTCAATTTGCTCCTCATTGAACAACCACTTCATGAAAATGATCTCGTCGGCCACGCTGCGTTGGCACAAAAAATTGCGACACCAATTTGTCTCGACGAATCCATCGTGTCCGTCGGAACTGCTGAGACAGCCATACAGATGGGCTCATGCTCGGTGGTGAATCTCAAAGCGGGCCGCGTTGGTGGTTTTCTTGAAGCAAAGAAGATTCACGATCTCTGTGTCGAGCGAAATGTTCAGTTGTGGTGTGGTGGCATGTACGAAACCGGAATCGGTCGCGCAGCCGCTTTGGCCCTGGCGGCGATGCCGGGTTTCACCCTGCCCAGCGATCTGTCGGCATCAAAGAGATATTTCCATGAGGACATCACTGCGCCATTTGAATTAGTCGACGGTGCTCTTGCGGTGCCTAACTCTGTTGGAATCGGTGTGGCACCCAATGATGTGTTGGCACGAATCACAACAAGCGTTGACACCTTCAGGATTTAGAAAATCACTCCAGCTTCTCTAAGCGCTGCCGCGTTGAGGCCGAGTCCATTCACGATTTCGTCACTGTGTTGCCCCATGGTGGGGGCGTGGTCAGTGATGTGGGTTGGTGTTCCTTTGAATCGTGGAGCGTTGCGAGCTTCGCGAATACGGCCAGCCACGGGGTGTTCTCGCACCACAAACACGTCGTTATGAATGACCTGTGGCTCATCGATAACGGTGTCGAGAGTGTTGAGTCCGGAAGCAGGTACATCGTGTTCGATCGCTCCGCGCAAAAAATCGTGCACTGACATCTGGCTCGCCGTTTCGCGAACCAACTGTCGATAAGCATCACCGTTGGCGTTGCGCGAAGGTACATCTTTGAATCGCTCGTCGGTAATGATTTCAGGGATGCCAAGGGCGCGCGCGTAGCCTTCAAATTCAGACATGGTGACGATGGAACTAGTGGCATAACCATCTTTGAATTCGGTGGCCTGGTAGTTGGCCGCAATAGTTGGTAGATGGTCAACGTCGTCATCAAGAAGTGCATGGTCCATTGCGGCATCAAGCCATGTAAATGACAACGCCGCATCAAGCATGGAGATGGTGATGTGTTGTCCACCGGCACCACGTTCCCGTGCAAAGAGTGCAGCACAAATGGCTTGAGTGGCGTTGTAGGCGGTGATCTTGTCGCAGACGAGATGTTTGATGATGGCGGGTTTGCCCGTGGTTTTGTCAGTTTGCACGCTCGCAAGTCCGGACGCCGCTTGAATCACATTGTCGTACACACGACGGTTGGCATCGGGGCCATCGGCACCAAACCCGGCAATGGACACGTAGATGATGTTGGGGTTAAGAGCCCGCACATCGTCGTAGCCAAATCCCAAACGCTCCATCGCGCCTGGACGGAAATTTTGTATGAGAACGTCTGCGGTCTTCACCAACTCGGCAAAAACCTTCTTGCCATCTTCCTTTTTCATATCGACAACAAGAGATTTCTTGCCGCGGTTGAACAATGCGTAAATAGCCGTAAGTCCGTTCTTTGATGTGCCGATGTGGCGCATCATGTCGCCCATGCCTGGTGACTCCACTTTGATGACTTCGGCGCCTTGATCGGCAAGCGTCATGCCAGCGAGTGGCCCAGAGATCATGGTGGCAAGGTCAACAACCTTGATTCCTTGTAATGGCCCAGATGTCATATGGGTGCTCCTGGTGCAACGAGTGGCCATGGCCTCTCGCGTTCGAGAATGTGGGCAAGTTCCAGCAACACTTGTTCGCTGAAGTGCGGACCGATGATTTGTAGGCCCACCGGTAATCCGTCCACTGTGCCCGCAGGAACGGAGATAGCCGGATTGCCGTGAAGGTTGCAGGGAAAGGTGAGGAGGCCATTGTTGCCTGCGCCAGCGTGCACTCCGCCGAATGTCTTTGGCAATGGTCCTTCGGCCGCAAAAGCAATGTCGGGATTTGATGCTGTGATGACAAGGTCGACTTGATTGAATATTTCGGACATTCGCATATTCACTGCTGCCCTTCGTTCTTCAATCTTCGCACGCTCAGTTTCGCCGTATCGACCCTGTGTGAGTTCAAGGCCAGCTCGCATTTCTGGCGTGAGAACATCGGCACAATCGGGCCACATGTCGCCAAGTGCTGCGCGAATTTCAATCATTCCGCTGATGCTCCACGCTGCTCCCATTTTTGGAAGATCGGTGTTGATGTTGTCGATACGACGTAACTGAGCAGATGCAACAAGATGTTCGGCGGTCTCCGAAAGAACATTCCACATTGCCGGCGACACAACTGCTCCGCCCCAATTCGGAACTATTGCTACACGAAGGCCCTTCACGTTGATGGTTCCAATAGCGGATTCCCAACCTTCAACACGAGGAAGGCTCAACGGATCTGATGCATGATGACCATTACAAACATCGAACCAACGAGCGGTGTCGCGCACACTACGTGTGGTGGCACCAACAGTCACGGTGAGGTTTCCGTATTGAACATGAGGGCCTCGAGGAATGCGACCGAAGGTTGCCTTCAGTCCGACGAGACCAGTGAATCCAGCAGGAATACGAATAGAACCGCCACCATCGCCGGCGCTTCCCAATGTGAAGAGGCCACCAGCAACGCCAGCAGCACTGCCACCCGATGATCCTCCGGGTGTGTGTTCGAGGTTCCACGGATTGCGAGTTGCGCCGTTGAGAACCGTGCGCGTGACATTGACACCACCGAACTCACTTGCAGTGGTGAGTGCAAAATGATTGGCGCCTGCTTGTTGCAGTCGCGACACCATGGTGGATGTGAATTCAGATTTTCGATCTGCGAAGGGCACCGATGCTTCCGTGGCAGGCCACCCTTGCACGAAGTCGAGTTCTTTCACACCCAATGGCACGCCACCGAAGGGGAGTGAAGTATCCGCGCGCTCGGCACGTTCGAGCGCTGCGTCATTATCAACGAAAGAAACCGCGTTCAATTGCGATGACTTCACTGCGGCCAATGTGGCCTCTAATTCTTCGCGAGGAGAACGACGTTTGGCGCGAAATTCCTCTACAAGTGAACAAGCATCTCCGAGCCATGGCAAATCTGTCATAAAGGAGGAACTTACTCCACCGTTTTCAGCCTCAATCCGTTGGAACTACGGGCTCGGAACTACAGTCGAGAAGGCATGGATAGCCGTACCTTCTTGGGTCTCCAACAGACCCACAACCCCTTCCGTTGGTACCTTCCGGTCGAAAAGAAGCTCTGCACTGGCGGGAACTTCCTTTATGGCGGAAGTGCTCTTGGTGCTGCCATTTCGGCTCTTGAAGGGGCCACTGGCCGCAAGGTCATCTGGGTGACAGCCCAGTACCTCAGTTATGCCCGCCCCGGCGAAGTAATGGACATTGACGTCATCGTTCCTGTCGCTGGTAACGCCATTACGCAAGCGCGAGTGGTGGGACACGTAGGAGACCGAGAAATCATCACCGTGAACGCGGCGCTGGGTGACCGAGACTTTGAGTTCGAAGGTCAATTCGAAAAGATGCCCGACGTCGGCAAGCCCGACGATTACGAAGATTGGAAGCACCGCTTTCTCATGCCGGGCACCATTCATGACTTCATGGTGGAACGAATGGTGAAGGGTCGCACCGACAAGGAGCTCGACCACACCTTGAACGACGGTCAAACAATCATGTGGGCACGCTTACCTGAAGTGATTGACGGCGTCGACGCTGCAGCCCTCGGTGTATTGGGCGACTTTGTACCCCGTGGTGTTGGGCAAGCACTTGGTATTCGCGGTGGCGGTAATTCGCTCGACAACACATTGCGAGTAATGAATCTCGTGCCCACCACATGGGTGCTTCTTGATATTCGTATTCACGGAGTCGCAAGAGGTTTCGGACATGGATTAGTGCACATGTTCGCTGAAGATGGAACTCTCATGGCAACTGCCAGCCAGAGTTGCATCGTTCGAATTCATAAGGAGTAGTCATGACTGCATACGGAGCAAAAGAACATCACGGAATGCCAGTACGTCCTGGCATGACGGTGCCACTGCCAGGTCATCTGCACACGCATCGCGATCGTCTCATTGAATTGGCAGACATGGGATACACCGATATCTGGTCAGCCGAAGCCGACGGTGCTGATGCATTCACACCACTCGCAATGGCTGCGGCATGGGAACCACGTTTGCGGTTGGGAACTGCGATTGTTCCAGCATTCACGCGTACCCCTGCGTTGTTCGCACAATCAGTGGCCACGTTGGCCGATGCTGCACCTGGTCGTTTTGCAATCGGTGTCGGGTCTTCGAGCAATGTGATCGTTGAGAAGTGGAACGGCGTGCCGTTTGATGAGCCATACAAGAAAGTGCGCGATGTGGTGCGCTTCTTGAAAGACGCATTGTCAGGTGAAAAAGTCACGAAAGAATACGACACCTTCAATGTGAACGGGTTTCGTTTGGGAATTCGACCTGAAGTGAAGCCACCCATCTTGGTTGCAGCACTGCGTGAAGGAATGTTGCGATTGGCGGCACGCGAAGCAGATGGCGCCATTATTAACTGGCTCAGTCCAGAAGATGTCACCACCGTTGCCAAAGTGGTGCACGATGCCGCAGAAGGAACGCCAAAGGAAATTACAGCGCGCATCTTCGTGTGTCCTTCTACCAATACCGAGGTTGTTCGTGCGGCGGCTCGATTCGCAATCGCCGCTTATCTCAACGTGCCTGTGTACGCGCAGTTCCACGCGTGGTTGGGTCGAAGCGACGAGTTGAAGGGAATGTGGGACATGTGGAAGGCGGGAGACCGCAAGGCGGCCCTTGCTGCGATACCCGATGAAGTGGTTGACCAGCTCATCGTGCATGGTTCTCCCGAATATTGCCGCGATCGCATTCGTCAGTACTTCGATAATGGGGTCACCACCTCATCTTTGGCCATCATGCCGTTTGACCCAGAACTGAATTACTGGGAAGCCGTGAAGTCTTTGTCGCCAGCAGCGCACAAATAATCGTTGAAGTCGGCAACGGGAGCCAAGAATGAGTGAACACACCGGAGCAACACGCGAAGGTTGGAAGCTTCTTATTGCCACCCTCAAATTACAGCAAAAGGCCCTCATTGGAGGTGCATGCGTTGGTTTGCTGTGGACCATGGGCAAGGTGTCCGTGCCACAACTCACCAAGTTGGCCATTGACCGCGGAATCAACAAGCACGGATCGCTGTTGATGTGGACACTGCTCATTTTGGCTGCAGCCATCATTGCTGGTTTCTTTGCAGCGTGGCGTCGCTACATCGCATTCCGTGAAAGTCGTTTGTCAGAGTCCATGCTGCGCGAACGGCTCTTCGCACAAATTCAAGGCTTGCACGTTGGATTCCACGATCGTGCGCAAACGGGTCAACTCATGAGCCGTTCATCTAGCGACTTGCAGCAGGTGCAGGGCTTTGTGGTGAACATTCCAATCTTCGTCTCGCAGATCACCATGGTGATTGGCGTTGTGATTATTTTGTTCATGTCTGACCCGTTGCTTGCTGCGGTGTCGTTGTTCCCGTTGCCATTCATTAATTTTTCGGCACGCAGTTTTTCCAACAAGATTCACCCTGCGGTGTTGGCAGTGCAACAAGAGCAAGCGCAGCTTGCAAATGTGGTGGAAGAGTCTGTCTCGGGCGTTCGCGTCATCAAAGGTTTTGGTGCCGAGGCCGTGCAGCAAGAGAAGTTGAATCGCGAGGCCGATGACATTCGTCGAGAGTCCATGCGAGCAGCACGAATTCGCAGCCGATTCCTTCCTGCCATTGACCTTTTACCTTCGTTGGGTTTGGTAGCGGTGTTGGGCCTAGGTGGTCACCGAGTCATCAACGGCGACATGTCGTTAGGTGGGCTGGTTGCGTTCAATACCTACCTCACCATGTTGATTTGGCCGATGCGAAACATTGGTATGACCGTTGCGTTTGGTCAACGAGCTGCTGCGGCATTGGTACGCGTGAATGAAATTTTGTCGGAAGTACCAGCTATCCAAGATGCGCCGAAACCCAAGGCGCTTCCGCAAGCAGGGCTTGCTCAACCGGTTGGTGCCGTTAGTTTCCAGAATGTTCGATTTAGTTATGAAGTGGGCCATACCGATGTTCGTGTGCTGAATGGTCTGTCAATTGACATTCAGCCGGGCGAATCAGTGGCCATTGTTGGTGCTACCGGATCGGGAAAATCCACCATCACTCGATTGTTATTGCGCTTTTATGATCCGCAAGCAGGAAATATTTTGTTGGACGGCGTTGACCTCAAGGACCTCACGTTGTCTGATCTTCGTAGGTCGGTCGGCGTGGTGTTCGAGGACACATTGCTCTTTCACGACACCGTTTCAGCAAATATCGCCTTCGCGAAGCCAGGCATCGGTGCCGAAGTAGTGCAGCGTGCGGCAAAACTTGCTGGTGCTCATGAGTTCATCATGCAGTTGCCCGAGCAATACGACACCGTGTTGGGTGAACGAGGTTTCTCTCTCTCAGGTGGGCAGCGACAGCGCATTGCCATTGCCCGCGCCATTGTGGCCGACCCGCGCGTTCTGGTGCTCGACGATGCAACGTCAGCGGTTGACCCCACGAAAGAACACGAGATTCGTGACGCACTTGCAACAGTGATGCGTGGCCGCACCACCCTGGTGATCGCGCATCGTCCTGCCACCATTGAATTGGCAGACCGCGCAGTGTTGCTTGATAACGGTGTCATTGCCGCCGTCGGAACACACAAGGAACTGCTGGAAAACAATCGTCGATATCGAGAGGTTCTTGCCGCGATGGAAACGAAGGCGGTGAACTGACATGTGGGCCAGAGGCGGTGGCGGCGGTGGCCGTGGCGGTATTGAAGAAGATCAAAAGTTAGACAGAACACAAACGCTTGTTGTGTTGAAGCGAAGCTTCCAGATGGCCGGAGAATTCCGTCGCCAGGCGTTGTGGGCATTGCTGTTCGTCACATTGTCAGTGGCCTGCACACTCGCTGGTCCAGTGCTGGTGCGACATGGAATTGATGCGGGTATTAAGGGCAAGAATGCTCATGCCTTGGATGTCACCGTCATCTTGTACATCGTGGTGGTGGCAATTGCATACGTGGTGGGTCGCATTCAATATGTGGTGTTGAACTCGGCAGGTGAGGGATTCCTTCGCCTGCTTCGTGTGCGCGTGTTTGCTCATATTCAGAAGCAGTCCATGGCCTTTTTTGATCGCGAGAAGGCGGGCGTACTTGTTGCACGAATGACAGCCGATGTTGAGTCAATGTCTGAACTTGTTCAGTTTGGCCTCATGCAGTTTCTCTCGGCATTCCTTCTGTTGTTCTTCGCGTTCTTCTTGCTTATCAGCATGTCGTGGCAACTCACATTGATCACACTGATCGTTTTCCCGTTCCTCATAGCGGCATCAGTGAAGTTTCAGCGTGACTCCAATCGCGCGTATCTCGAAGTGCGCGAGAAGGTGGGCGCGAACCTGTCCGCATTGCAGGAAGGCATCACCGGCGTTCGTGTCATTCAGGCGTATGCACGTGAGGACGAACAAATTCGTCGGTTTGAAGAGTCGAACCGCGCATTGTTCCGTAGTCATATGTACAGCGTGAAAGTGAGTACGTGGTACTTCGGTCTCATTGAATTTGCTGGTATCGCTTCTACCGCTCTCATTATTGGCATCGGTGGCTGGCTAACGCATAGGGGAGACGTATCGCTCGGAACTGTGGTCGCATTCGTGTTGCTGTTAGCCAATCTTTTTGATCCGGTGCAGCAGTTGTCGCAGTTGTACAACACCTTGCAGTCAGCAGCTGCCGCACTGCACAAGTTGTTCACCATTCTTGACACCGAACCAGATGTGGGAGAGAGCGCTCACCCACAATCACTGCCGGCAGCAGGCGATGTAGTGGTGAACGACATCACGTTCTCGTACGCCACCGCTGCACGTCCTGCGCTCAGCAATGTGTCCCTCACATTGCCCGCCGGAACTCGACTTGCTTTAGTGGGCCCCACCGGGGCTGGTAAGTCAACATTGGCAAAACTCATGGCGCGTTTGTATGACCCACAGACCGGCTCAGTTTCTTTTGGCGGTGTCGACTTGCGCAATGCGTCAATGGAAGATCTACGCCGACGGATCGTGGTGATTCCTCAAGAAGGGTTCTTGTTTGATGGATCTGTCCGCGACAACTTGCTGATCGCTAAGCCTGATGCATCTGAACAAGAATTGCTCGCCGCTCTCGACCGGCTTGGATTGCGCGAACGATTCGAGGCGTTGCCAGAAGGTCTCGACACACAGGTACGTGAGCGTGGATCGCGACTGTCAGCCGGCGAACGTCAGCTCGTCGCTCTTGCCCGTGCTGCTTTAGTTGACCCTGCAGTGCTGGTGCTCGACGAGGCCACATCGAATCTCGACCCCGGCACCGAGATGATTATCGAATCAGCGCTCGAAAAACTGATGGTGCAGCGCAGCGTGATTGTGGTGGCACACCGATTGTCCACGGTGCAACGCGCCGACATGATTGGTGTGGTGTCAGACGCACGAATAACAGAGTTGGGCACACACGCCGAACTCATTGCACTCAATGGTCATTATGCGCAATTGGTGAACAACTGGAACAAGAGCCAGCCGCACTAGTTACTAGTCGCGGGCCACGAAGTACTTGGCTTTGGGGTGGTGGCAGATAATTGCCGAGGTGGTTTGTTCTGGTTGGTACTGCCAGCCCGTTTCCTCGTTCACCTCAATACCGATACGTCCGGCTTCCAATATTTCGGCAACACGTGCGTTGTCCTCAAGGTCAGGACATGCGGGATATCCCCACGAGTAACGACCACCGCGATATTGCTGGCGGAACAAACCGGCAAGTGATGGGCCGTCTTCTTGTACATAACCCCATTCGGTACGAATGCGATGGTGCCAATACTCAGCAAGTGCTTCAGCCATTTCAACACCAATGCCGTGAATCAACATGTAGTCGTTGTACTTGTTCTCGGCGAACAAGTCGGCTGCTTTGTCACTGACTAATTGACCCATGGTGACAATGTGGAACGCCGCATAGTCAATCTCTCCGCTTTCAATGGGGCGGAAGAAGTCGGCGATACACATGTACGGTGCTTCCTTTTGACGCGGATAGTTGAACCGCGTGAGCTCTTGCGTTCGTGATTTGTCGGTCCACACCACAAGGTCGTTGCCGTCACCGTTGACTGCAAAGTATCCGTACACCACCTGCGGAACTAAGTATCCACCAGCCTTCGCTGCGGCCAGTTGTTCACGCAAAATGGGGCGAATGCGGTCTTTGAATTCCGCATCAGTTTCGCCGTCGTTGGGGCGGTATTGCCATTGGTTTCGGAACAAAGCTGTCTCGTTGATGTATTCGGCAATTTCGTCGAGGCCGATTCCTTTCACCACTTTGGTGCCAAGGAATGGTGGAACGAATACGGTGTTGTCTGTTTCCACCTCAGGTGATCGAGACGGAAGAGTAGAAGGGTCTACTTCTATTTTTTCGCGGCGAGGAATAATTCGTTCGCCGAGTGCCCGTCCAAAATCTGGGTCATCATTGCCTGACTTCTTAATTTCCATCAACTTGTCAAGAGTGGAAAGACCTTCAAAGGCATCGCGGCCATAGAAAACACGACCCTCGTACACCTTTCGAAGATCTTGTTCAACGTAGCTACGTGTAAGAGCGGCACCACCTAGGAGCACAGGAATATTGCTGAGCCCTTGAGAGTTCAGTTCTTCCAAGTTCTCTTTCATGATGATGGTGCTCTTCACCAGCAGACCGCTCATGCCCAGCGCATCGGCATTGACTTCCTTCACCTTGTCGATCATTTCTTGAATGCCGATCTTGATGCCGATGTTGACCACTTCGTAGCCGTTGTTGGTGCAAATGATGTCAACCAAGTTCTTGCCAATGTCGTGTACGTCGCCCTTGACAGTGGCAAGAACCAACTTGCCCTTGGAGGAACTTTCACCCTCGGCTCGCTCCATGTGTGGCTCAAGGTGTGCCACTGCAGTTTTCATGGTTTCAGCACTTTGCAACACAAAGGGCAATTGCATCTTTCCGGAGCCAAAAAGTTCGCCCACCTCGCGCATGCCATCGAGGAGAATGTCGTTGATGATGGTGAGTGGGGCAATGCCGTTGGCCATGGCACGGTCGAGGTCGTCGGTCAGACCTTCGCGGTCGCCATCGATGATGCGTTGACGCAAGATTTGTTCCACTGTCCAATCAGAGCGGTCTTCTTTGACAGTGCTCACTGATGTGACACCAGCAAAGAGTTCGAGCAACTTCTTCAATGGGTCGTAGTCGGCTGTGCGGCGATCATAAATAAGGTCTTGGCACACATCGATTTGGTCTTGAGGAATGCGTGACAACGGCAGAATCTTTGACGCATGAACGATTGCCGAATCAAGTCCGTGTTCACGGGCTTCGTGCAAGAAAACGCTGTTCAGCACTTGTCGAGTTGCAGGGCTGAGGCCAAAGCTCACGTTCGAAAGACCCAATGTGGTGTATGCGCCAGGAATTTCAGCCTTGATGCGCTTAATTGCTTCAAGAGTTGCCATTCCATCTTTACGCAAGTCCTCGTCGCCCGTGCCAATGGGGAAGGTGAGCGCATCGAAAATGAGGTCGTTGTGTGAGAGGCCGTAACGTTCGGTGGCAATTTTTGCGATGCGATGTGCAACGCGCATCTTCCACTCAACATCACGCGCCTGACCCTCTTCATCAATCAACAAACAGATCACTGCTGCACCAAAGTCGCGGGCCAGGGTGAAGACGCGGTCGAGGCGGCTTCCAGGCTCTTCACCGTCTTCAAGGTTTGCTGAGTTCAAAATGCTTCGGCCGCCGGCGTGCAACAGACCAGCTTCCATCACCTGAGGTTCGGTGGAGTCAAAGACCAAGGGAACGCTTGCCTGTGATGCAAAGCGAGATGCAATTTCGTGCATGTCAACGACGCCGTCGTGACCGACGTAATCAACACAGACGTCGAGAACGTGTGAACCCTCGCGAATCTGCTCAGTGGCCATCTTGAGGCACGTATCCCAGTCTTCGCGCAGCATTGCCTCGCGGAAGGCCTTGGAGCCGTTGGTGTTGGTTCGTTCACCGATGATGAGAAAGCTGTTTTCTTGTTCGAGCGTGACAGGGGAGTAGAGCGACGTAACACTTGGTTCGAATTCGGGCGTACGTGGCTTGGGTGCAACGCCGTGCACTGCTTCACACACCTGACGCAAATGTTCTGGGGTGGTGCCACAGCATCCGCCGACGATGCCAATGCCCAAGTCTTTGACATGGTGCAAGTGGTACTCAGCCAACTGCTCGGGGGTGAGGTCGTAGTGCGTCTTTCCATCCACCACGCTGGGCAAACCAGCATTGGGAAGCACGCTGATGGGGATCTGTGAGTGCTCGCTGAGATAGCGAAGGTGCTCTTGCATTTCTGCTGGACCGGTGGCGCAGTTAATGCCTATGGCATCGGGCTTCATCGCAATGAGAGCTGCGTACGCTGCTCCGATTTCGGTACCGACCAACATGCGCCCGGTGGTTTCCATGGTGACCTGAACTTGAATGGGCACGTTGCGTCCCACGTTTTTCATGGCTGCTCGACAACCTTGCATGGCGGCCTTGATCTGCAAAAGGTCCATGCAGGTTTCAATGAGGAACAAGTCGACGCCGCCATCGAGAAGACCTCGTGCTTGTTCTTCGTACGCGTCACGCAGTTCGTAGAAGCGTATGTGGCCAAGTGACGGAAGTTTGGTGCCAGGCCCGATACTGCCGGCTACATAACGGGGGCGACCATCGGACTCGTACGTGTCGGCAACACGGCGAGCAATAGAGGCGGCGGCCACGTTGAGTTCGTAGGCCTTTTCAGGAATGTCGTATTCGGTGAGAACTGTGGAGAAACTGCCAAAACTTGCTGTCTCAATCGCATCAACTCCGGCGTCGAGAAATGCGCGGTGCATTGATTCAATGACATCGGGTCGGGTGAGGCACAACATCTCGTTGCAGCCCTCAAGAGCCGGGCCGCCAAAGTCGTCGGGCCCAAGGTTGAGTCCTTGTACGAAAGTGCCAAAAGCACCGTCAAAAACAATGACCCGTTCATGGATGGCGTCGATATATGGCTGGCGATTCATGGCTTCTCCACGCTAGCCCCATAGAGTCATTGCATGGCTCGTGAAAAGATTTATACCCGCGAAGGCGATGACGGTACAACCGGATTGTTTTATGGCGGTCGAGTTCCCAAAGACTCTGAATTACCACGTGCGTACGGTGCTGTTGACGAGGCTCAAGCCATCATCGGTCTTGTGCGAGTGGCCGCTGGGCATGGCTCAGAAGTAGACGCCATTGTGGTGCCCATGATGAAGGATTTGTACGTATTGATGGCCGAATTGGCCACATTGCCCGAGAATCGGTCAAAGCTGAAGCCAGGTGTCAGTTGTGTCACATCTGACATGGTTGACCATTTGGAAACCATCATCGATGACCTGGACACGAAGTTCGACCCTCCCACAGAATTCGTGGTGCCAGGAGAACACCCTGTGTCTGCGTGGCTCGATCTCGCCCGCACCGTGGTGCGTCGTGCCGAACGTCATGCTTTTGCTGCTGCACCTCCACCATCTCACGTGGTGCCATACCTCAACCGTTTATCCGACTTGTTGTGGACCATGGCTCGTTGGCAAGAAGGTACTTCGCGTCCCGTCAAGAGCTTGTAAGTAACGCTCCACATCAACGCATGCACGGCGAGGCACATAGAGTGTCGTTATGCGCACAACGTTTATTACGTCAAAGTCGGCACCAGCAAAAGTAGGTGCACTCGTTATTCCGGTGGGCTCGGCGGGTTCTATTCCCGCAGGTGTTGGGCTCAATCGTTCGCAGTTGTCTGCTATCGGATTCGATGGCAAGGTGGGTCAATCACATGTATTGCCCGCCAACGCCCGGGGCACAGTTCGAGTGCTGGTTGGTATTGGAGTTGCCGGCGATCTCACGGCTAATTCATTGCGAAACATTGCCGCAACGGCCGCACGTGCATGCTCCAAGTTTGAATCAGTTGCAACAACATTGCCCACCGTGGCACGTGGTGACATTCGCGCGAACTCGCAGGCAATCGTTGAAGGATTCGCCCTCGCGCTTCATCGCTGGGCCGAGTTGAAGCGCGACAAAGGCGGGGTGCCTGTGCTCTCCAAAGTCATTCTTGTTGCAGGTGACAAAACCACCGCAGTAAAAAATGGAATGGACAAGGGCATTGCGACATCAACCGCAGTGTGTCTGGCGCGCGACTTTGCAAACACTCCTCCGTCGCATCTCACGGCGCGTCAATTTGCAGAGCATGCAGTGGCAATAGCCGAGAAGAGCAACTTGAAGTCCACGGTGTACAACCGCGATCAACTCATCGCCATGGGTTGTGGCGGTCTTGTCGGAGTGAATAAGGGAAGCGTTGAACCACCGCGCATGGTGAAATTGGAATACAAGCCAACTGGCGCTCGCGGAAAAGTGGTGCTGGTGGGCAAGGGTGTCATGTACGACTCGGGCGGAATTTCCTTGAAGCCAAGCGACCCCAGCCATGCGTCAATGAAGATGGACATGAGCGGTGCTGCCGCGGTGTTGGCCACCATGGGGGCTCTCAGTGCATTGAAGGTGAAAACACAAGTCACTGCGTATCTCATGTGTACCGACAACATGCCGAGCGGATCAGCGCTCAGGTTGGGTGACGTGCTCACCATGCGCAATGGAAAAACAGTAGAGATTCACAACACAGATGCTGAAGGCCGTCTCATTCTTGCCGATGGTCTTTCGCTCGGCGCAGAGAGTAAGCCCGATGCAATGGTTGATATCGCAACTCTTACTGGTGCTTGCTTGGCAGCGCTCGGCAAAAAGATGGCCGGAGTCATCAGTAACAACTCTGCGGTGGTGAGCCAGCTCATGGCTTCAAGTGGTCGTACCGATGAACTGCTGTGGGAATTGCCATTGTTCCGCGATTATCGATCCATGCTCGACTCAAATGTTGCAGACATGCGCAACATTGGCGGGCCACTTGCTGGTGCCACCACCGCATCTTTGTTCCTCAGCGAATTTGTGGGCAATACGCCATGGGCGCACCTTGATATTGCTGGCCCAATGGAAGCTGATGGCGATAGTGGTTGGTTGAATCGCGGTGCAACTGCGTTTGGTACTCGTTTGCTTATTGACTTCTGTGCCAACTTCACGAAGCCGTCGGCCAAGTTAAATAAGTAATCAGTTCTGCAACGGAATCAGATTCTGTGCAGCGTCGGCCAAATGGTCGTTCCATTCGTTAATTGACGCTGGTTCCTTTGAAGGAATCACAACAAATTTCGACGCTCCCACTTCTACGAATTTTTCGATCAATGCAGCAAGTGATGCCCAACTGTTGGGAACCAATGTGGTGATGTCGTCAACATCGGGTCGACGCTGACGGAGGCTTGCCAAGAATTTGTCGGAGTGTTCACCAATGACATACGGAATGAGAACACCGAAGTGCTCGGGATCAATTTCGCGATTGTGTTCTGATGCCACCTGAGTAATGGTGTCCCAGCCAGCCTTTGCGTCTTGGGGCGTTACAAACGAGGGCAACCATCCGTCGGCGAGTCGACCGACGCGCTTTAGTTCGCTTTCAGCAATACCACCGAGCCATACATCGGGAGGAGACTGTTGCGGTTTTGGTTGTACGCGAAGGTTGTCGTAGTTGTAGTGAGTGCCGTGGAAAGTGATGCTCTCTTGCGTCCAACAAGCCCGAATGACTTCCAGTGATTCGTTAAATATTTTCGCGCGTTGTGCGCGCTCGACACCGAATGCTTGTTGTTCAACGGGGTCGGCAACACCCAACCCAAACGCGGGTAAGAGGCGACCGTTTGACATGCGATCAAGAGTCGCTAATTCTTTGGCGAGTACCACGGGATTGCGGCCCGGTAACACCATCACGCTCATGCCGAACTTCAATTTCTGAGTTCGTGCGGCTGCCATGCTCATGGCCACCAACGGATCGGGTGCCTCGCCGCTGATACGTTCGCTCAACCACAAACTGTCAAAACGCAGGTTCTCAAGTGTGTCCACCACATCAAGAAATGAGGTGTCGTTGAGTGTGGTGCGAACACCAAGGCCATATCCCACGCGTATCTTCACGTTTTCCATGCTGACACACTGACGTCGGCGGAATAGCCTCGTGGAATGTCTCAGACGCTTGATCCCATCGCTCAATTTCGCCTCGACGGAAAGGTGGCCATTGTTACTGGTGCATCATCCGGGTTGGGTGCTCGATTCGCTCGGGTACTGCATGCGGCGGGTGCCAAAGTGGCAGTGACCGCACGCCGTATCGACCGTCTTGAGTCACTGGTTGCTGAGTTGCCCGGTGCGTTTGCGGTGCAGTGCGACGTGTCAGACGGGGCACAACGGGAATCTCTTGTTGATCAGGTTGTTGCTCACTTCGGCACGGTGGATATTTTGGTGAACAATGCCGGCATAGGGCACACCATCAGTGTTGAAAAAGAGACACTCGACGATTTTCGTTCAACAATGGAAATCAACACCACTGCTATTTGGCACTTATCAAAACTGTGCGGCGTTCATATGGTGGCGCAACAATCGGGTGTCATCGTGAATGTGGCATCAATCTTGGGAAAGGTGGGCTCCACACCCATCAAGCAGGCGAATTACTGCGCGAGCAAGGCGGCTGTCTTGGGACTTTCGCGCGAGCTCGCACTGCAGTGGGCGCGCAAGGGCGTACGAGTGAACTCGCTCTGTCCCGGATGGTTTCCCTCGGAAATGACCGCCGGCATGGAAAGCGATGAGGGGTCACAGCGTCTCATTGCTCAAAACTCGCCAATGCCTCGAATGGGATTCGAACATGAACTTGATGGTGCACTGTTGTTCATGGCGAGCGATGCATCGTCGTTCATGACGGGCACCGAAGTGGTTGTCGATGGTGGATGGACCGCACGATGAGCGATGCCAGTAGGCCCACCATGGCCAGCGCGAAGGATGTTCTTCGCGCGCCAGGTGTAAAGGCATTTCTTATTGCACAGTTCACCATGACCGTTGGCGTCATGTTGCAAGCAGCCGCACTTGGCAAACATATTTTCGATATCACCCATAAAGCACTTGATATTGGCTGGCTCGGATTCGCCGAGTTTCTTCCGGCCGCCATGTTGGTGTTGATCACGGGTTCGGTTGCCGATCACTACGACCGGAAGAAAGTCCTCTTGTTTGCGCAAGCAGGCGAAGTTATTTCGGCCATTGCATATGTGCTGTATGCACGCACTCATCCCACCACCACAACATTCATTTTTGTGGTGGCGTTCTTCTTCGGTGTTTCGCGTGCTTTTGCGTCACCAGCGGTGCGAACGATTCCACCGATGATTGCACCAGAGGGGGGACTACCGCGCATTATCGCCATGTCATCGGCAACCTGGACAGGCGCTGCAATTTTCGGACCAGCAATTAGCGGTTTTTTGTATGCCATCGATCCGTGGGTTGCATACGCAACGTCGGCCAGTCTCATGTTGGTGGGAATGATTGCGTTTGCATCCATCCGCTTGCCAAAGGCATCGCACCAACAAGTGGAGAACCGTGAGCGCCCAAATTTGAAGCACGCCATGGAGGGTTTGCACTTCATCCGACGCACGCCGGTGTTGCTTGCGGCCATCTCGCTCGACCTATTTGCCGTTCTGTTTGGTGGCGCCGTGGCGTTGCTTCCCGTTATTGCTGACCGCCAGTTGGGTGTGGGCGCGGTTGCCTATGGATGGTTGCGTGCTGCTGGCGGCATGGGTGCGGCATTGATGGCTATTTATTTGGCATTTCGTCCTATTCGCCGACACGTCGGTAAGAACTTGTTGTTCTGTGTCGGGGTGTTCGGTATTTCCACCATTGTTCTGGGGCTCACGCATTCCTATGCGGTGGCCTTCATTGCGTTCTTCGTCGCCAATGCAGCAGACATGATCAGTGTGTTTATTCGTAGTTCGTTGGTGCCGTTACTCACCCCCGACGAAAAGCGGGGACGCGTCTCTGCAATGGAGGGCGTGTTCGTGGGTGCGTCCAACGAATTGGGTTCGTTCGAATCTGGTGCGGTCGCAAACTTCGTAGGCACTACGGCAACCGTGATTGGTGGTGGCATTGCCACCGTCGGAATTGCTGCCGTGTGGTGGATCGCATTCCCCGCATTGCGACACGTTGATCGCTTTGAAGATCTAGAGGACCGCGCCGAATAATTCACACGCAATAGAGTGAAGCCATGGCTGAAATTTTGGACAAAGTAGAAGACACTGTCGGCAAGCTGGCAAAGCGCGGCATTGTTGCCGAGTTCAAAGACTTCATTAATCGAGGAAACGTGGTGGAGTTGGGCGTTGCTTTCGTCATGGGTGCCGCGTTCAAAACGGTGGTCGACTCTTTTGCTGGTAGCGCAACAAGCCCCGGAATTCTTGGTGGATTCATCGGCGCCATTTTCGGTGGTAAGCAGCCCGACTTTTCAAAAAAAGTATTAACCATTAACGGCAGCGACATTCCGTTTGGTGCATTGGCTACTGCCACCCTCAACTTTTTCTTCGTGTCCTTGGCGTTGTTCCTGGTGGTCAAGCTGTACAACCGCTTTCGCTCCACCGATGAGAAGAAGAAAGACGACGTTTCCACCAATGATTTGTTGAAGGAAATCCGCGACGAATTGCGTGCATCACGAGGAAACTCTCCTCAGTAGCCCCTTGCCCCTGTATCGGGGCCGCCAGGCTTTATCCTCAATGGGGTCATGTCAGCCCCTCGACTGCGCTCTGTAATCTCAGCCATCGCTTTGTGCGGTGTTCTTGGCGCATGCTCTGGCTCCAGCAATTCACAAGGCGACACTGTTCTCCCTGGCGTTGGTCGCATTCCCGGCGTCAATAGTTCTGGCGCCGCAGTCATTGTTGATGGTGTTCGCGCCAATCTTTCGTCGGTTCAGGGGCCAGTAATTGGCTCGTTGGTGACGGGGAACAAGATTCTCGTCATCGGTGACTCCATCCTCGCCGGCACGGCCAGTCGTTATGGCGGTGCCATGTGCAGTGCGCTTACTCCCATGGGTTGGAGAGTTGCCGTGGAAGCTGAAGCTGGACAACTTGTTGGCTTTGGCCGCACAGTATTGCGCGATCGCATTTACGAAGGTTGGGATGCGGCAGTGGTATTTCTTGGTACCAACTATGGCGGTAGCGCCGAGAAGTATCAGCGAGATCTCACGGCCATTGTCGAATCACTTGCACCGCGTCCTATGTTGCTGCTCACCGCAACATTGTTCCGTCCCTCCATGAACGACGTGAACAATGTGATTCGTACCGTTGCCGCATCGCACTCCAATGTCACCATCCTTGATTGGAGCACTACGTCTGCTCAACCAGGTTTGCTCAATCGCGATGGCATTCATCCCAACAACGCTGGTCGCTCGGTGTTAGTGCAATCGATTGCCAACGCCTTGGGCAATGCACCTACGTCGCCCGGAGCTTGCTTGCCTTCGAAGTACACCGACGACACGATGGGACGAGAGTTCATGCCATCCACCACGGTGGGTGGGGTAGCAGACCCCGATATTCCATTTGCGGAAACGCCAACAGTTCCTGCCGTTTCATCCACGGTGGCAAGTAGCACTACTGCGGTTGCGCAAACCACCACAACGGTCGCGCGCTGATGTTGCAAGTGAAGAACCTCACCGTGGAGGTGGGTGGAAGAAACGTGGTGCAGGGTGCTTCGTTCCAGGTGATGCCACGCGACAAGGTGGGCATTGTTGGTCGCAACGGCGCCGGCAAAACCAGCATGTTCAAGGTGCTCGGAGGCGAGGCCGATGCTGCGGCTGGAACCGTCACGCGCAGTGGCATGTATGGCTACTTGTCACAAGACCCTCGCACCAGCAAAGAACAAGAGGCCAAGTCGGCCATTGCGCATGTGTTGTCGGGTCGCAATATTGATGGCGACCTCGAACGCATCGAGAAGCTGCGCATTGCAATGGAAACCGATCCCAGCGATCGCAACGTGTCGCGATACGCAAAGGCCGAGGAGGAATTCAACCTGAAGGGTGGCTATTCGGCCGAGAGCGAAGCGCGCGCCATCGCCGCCGGCCTCGGTTTGAAGCCCGACCGTCTCGATCTCGCGCTGGGTGTTCTTTCGGGTGGTGAGCGTCGTCGCGTTGAACTCGCGCGCATTCTGTTCGCCGGCAGCGACATGTTGTTGCTCGACGAACCCACCAACCACCTTGATATTGATGCCAAGAACTGGTTGCTCAACTACATGCGCAACTACAAGGGCGCTTTGTTGGTGATCAGCCACGACCTGGAACTGCTCGACGAGGCAATCACTCGTGTGCTGCACCTTGACCGTCCCGATGAAGACGACATTGGCGCCGTGTTCGAATATCGCGGCACCTACTCGCAGTACAAGAAGTCGCGCGCCGAAGATGAAGCCCGCGCCGAGAAGAAGGCCATGATGCAAGCCAAAGAAGTGGCTCGTTTGCAAGAAGTGGTCGACAAGTTCGGCGCAAAGGCAACGAAGGCTTCCATGGCACACAGCATCGAAAAGCGCATCGCCCGCATCGAGGCCGAGGGTACATCGGTGCGCAAGAAGGATCGCCAACTCACGGTGAAGTTCCCCGACCCACCACAGAGCGGCGTCACCGTTCTCACCACCAAGGGTCTCAGCAAGGGCTACGGCGGCCCTCCGGTGTTCGAAGATGTCACTTTCGATCTCGGACGTGGTGATCGCTTCCTCGTGTTGGGTCTCAACGGCGCAGGCAAAACCTCATTGCTGCGCATTCTCGCTGGCGCGACCGAAGCAAACATCGGCACCTTCGAATGGGGCTATCAAGTGAGCGTGGGTTACTTCGCCCAGGAACACGACACCATCGATCCGAAACAATCGCTGTTGTGGCACATGCGCCGTGAATTGCCGCCCGGTTCACCGCTCACCGAGACGCAATTGCGCGCATTGCTCGGCATGTTCGGCTTGCAGGGAGACAAGGTGTTCCAGGATTCCGGATCACTCTCTGGTGGAGAAAAGACAAAGCTTGCGCTCGCCATGTTGATGGTGGGTCGCAACAACGTGTTGCTGCTCGACGAACCCACCAACAACCTCGACCCGCACAGTCGTGAAGCCGTTGCCACCGCACTGGAAACCTGGAAGGGCACCATCATCATGGTGAGCCACGACGAAGAATTCGTGCAACGCCTGGAACCCACCAAGGTGATCCTCATGCCCGACGGTCAAGTGGATTACTTCAGCCAAGAGTGGCTGGAACTGGTCAGCCTGGCGTAACCGCGTCACGAGCGGTTGAGATCTTGAGATACATCTCTCGAGTATTCGTTGAAGTGCTCTTGAATCCATGATGTCGGTAGAAGGCTTCGGCATTTTCATCGATTGCATCGACGGCTATGAAACGTGCAGAAGGTCCGGAATCGGCAGCACGGCACAGTCGAAGCAGGGCATCGGCAAGAAGACTTCCCCCGATTGATTGTCCTTGGACGAATTTTGCGACCGCGAGCTTTCCGATGATGTACGCAGGCGAGATTCGCGGACTTCCGTGTGCAATGGCCTTCGGCAAGTCGGTTACAAGAACTTGATGGGCGGCAATCGAGTAATAGCCGATTACTTGATTGTTGCGAACAAATACAAATGTGTTTGACGTGCGAATTGATTGTGAATGAAATGCGCTCTCAATTAGCCAACGGTTCAATTCAGCATTTCCGCAATCAAATTGGGCGACATCATGAACGGAGGGATCAAATTTGATCGATACTGGTTCAGGTAGTCGGGCCTTCAATCGAGTTCGAGCTTCCATAAGTTTTGAAATGCACGACGAAGCGGAGGGGGAACTTCGTCAGGAACGTCGATCGTCGCCATCAACGCTTCAAATTCGTCGTTCGGCATGAAAGTCGTCTCGCGAAGTCTCAAGTGCGACACAAGATCCATCGCGCGCTGGACGGCAAGGCTGCGAACAAAGTCGCTGACAGTTGATTGTGAAACTTCTGCGGCCAACTTGATGAGGTTCTTCTCCTCAGGCGTTGCTCGAAAGGTGACTTCTGCGGTTGCGGTGCTCATATGCAAATTGTACCCACAATGTATGGACAAAAGAACTAAGGTTCTTGTAG
>CAYSPE010000026.1:0-24691 GCA_964432845.1 uncultured Bifidobacterium sp. | reverse complement strand
GTATTGGCTCGTCCGATAACGCCGGGAATGAAAATTTCAGTGGGTGGCACGCCTGTGTCATTCAGTGCTTTGTCAGGCGCCGTTCCATTGGTGACTGTTCCTGCGAACGTCACCGGTGACATTGTGGTGACGTATTCACTACCTCATCAGAAGTTCATTTTTGTCTTAGTGCTCATGGGTGTTGTGCTTGTGCTTGCACTCACGTGGTTTATCCGCCAAGCACGTCTTTTAACCACGGCATCACAATCTCATTGATGGCATCGTGGCTCTTTGCCAGAAGGTGATCATCGCCGGGCAAAATATGTAGGTCGCCCGTACCAGCCATTGCGCGCACTACTTCGCTTGACTCAACTGGCAATATCGAATCTTCTGAACCGTGGAACAAGAGGAATGGTCGACCCTGCAGCCCAGCTGCCACTTCACAGCCCGCCGACTGAGTTGCGAATGTAACGACACCTGACACCATTTCGCTCAGGCCCACACCGACACGAACCACCACAGCGCCACCGAAGCTGTGACCCATCAGCACCACCTTGTCGGCACCGCTTCCAATCAGCATTTGAACAGCCGCTGCAACATCGACACAGCATGAATCCATGTCGTTCGGCTTTCGGTAACTCAAACGAATAGAAGGAATTCCTAATTCCGCAAGAGTTACTCCCCATTGGGGATACAGACCATCGCCGGGTCCCATGGTGCCTCCCATGGCGCCACCCACCATCACCACACCGACGGGCTGTGCGGTTCCATGGGGTTCGTGCCAAAAGAGCGACAGCAAGCCACGGCGCGTATACATCTCAATGTGTCGCAACATGGGCGTAATTGCCACTTGCTGGCTTGCCATGATGCCCAACATTTCCAAGGGGGTTTGTGGTATTCCCTGACCTGCGGCATCGTCTGACATGGCATTACCCTAGTGAGTGCATGACAGCCATCGATTCTCAGAACGCACTCATGAGCGAACACGATCGCGAGCTTGCCGGACGCGTCGGACGTGCATGGCGCGAAATTCGACGAGGCGCCAACACGGGCGATCTTCGCGATGTCATCTTTGGTGTTGGCGGTAGTGCAATTGAGCCAGGACAAATGGACGCGCTCGATTTCCTCGTCACTGTTGAGTCATGTCGAATGGGCGACCTTGCCGAACATCTGCGTATTGACCCCAGCACAGCCACTCGAGCAGTGCAACGACTAATAAAAGACAATCTTGCCGAACGTGTCACTCACAGTGGTGACGGACGAATAGTTGCCATCGCGGCCACTGAGCGCGGACGTCGTATTCATGGTGAAGTCCAAGAACGTCGACGACATGTACTTGCCGACGTTATGAACGCATTTACCGATGATGAGCGTGAAAAATTGGTGGAGTACCTCGAACGTTTTTCTGTTGCAGTCGATGAAGCAATCGCATCTGCTGTTCGCGCCAAGAAGCGTCGTCACTAGGTAATACCTACAACATGGGGGCACAGGACGAATTCATTGCTGATGCAATGCAGTACGCACCGCAGTTATTTTCCACTGCATTGCGCATGACTCGCAATAAAGCAGATGCAGAAGACTTGGTACAAGAAACGTTCTTGAAAGGATGGCGTTCGTTCAACACGTTCCAAGAGGGAACCAATTTGCGCGCATGGTTGTTCCGCATCATGACCAATACGTACATCAACAAGTACAACGCCAAACAACGACGCCCGCAGGAAACTGATCTCAACGAAGTGGAAGAGTTGTTTCTGTATCGCCGCATGGGCGCAGTCGACCAGTCACAGGTATCGGCTGAGGATCAACTCATGAACCTTTTCACCGACGACGAGGTAAAAAATGCGCTCGAGGAACTGCCCGAGCAGTTCCTCCTTCCCGTGCTCTTGTCCGATGTTGAGGGCTTTTCGTACAAAGAAATAGCGGAAATGCTGGATACCCCCATCGGCACCGTGATGTCCCGCCTGCATCGGGGAAGAAAACAGATGCAAAAGATGTTGTACGACTATGCCCTTAAACGAGGGCTCATTGATGAATCCCTGCTCGAACCTTCACCTAACGACTGAACCCCACATATCTCATGGCTGATTGCACAGAAACACTGAAAGAACTGCAGACCTTTCTCGACGCAGAATTGCCCGACGAGCGAGTTACCGAGATTCTGAGCCATCTTGGCGAATGCGTTGACTGCCAAGGCGCCTACGAATTTCATGCGGAATTGAAGGAAATTATTCGCTTTAAGGCCCAAAACGACGCACTCCCCGATGGTTTCCTGACCCGACTTGCCAACTGTTTCGGCGACGAGGTTCTGCCCGACGGCGAAGCATAAATAGCCCTGTTACTGGCCGTACTGGCTACGCTTAGAGGCATGTTCGCAGCGTATGTATGGCACTACTGGATCGGCCTCATTCTCCTTATCGCCGGAATCGGCGCTGTGGTGCAGAGCATTGTCGGTTACGTGGCCAAGGTCAGCGCTACTCGCTACCCCAATCGTCGCCAGCGTCAACAGATGAAGAAGAAGTAACGCCGGCAGTTTGCGCTCGGCGCCACCGAATATGGATGGCACCCCTTCTCGCCTCATCGTCGATTTATTGTCGCGATGCACTTTTCCCGAGCCAGGAACTCATGTTTCCTGTGCCGTATCAGGTGGCCCTGATTCGTTAGCTCTGTTGTTCCTTGCTCATGCGCATGGTTTACGAGTAACTGCCATTCACGTTGATCACGGTTTGCGAAGTGATTCAGCCAACGATGTTCAAGTTATTCGACCCATTTCCGAACAATTGGGCGTAGAACTTCAAGTTCACACATTGACCTTGCAAAATGGGCCAAATACCGAAGCTCGCGCACGCGAAGCACGATATGCCGTGATGCCACACGACGTGATGACCGGCCACACCGCCGATGACCAAGCAGAAACTCTGCTCATTAATCTGCTGCGCGGTGCAGCATCGCAGGGGCTCGGTGCAATGCGGCCCGGGTTTTCCCGCCCGCTGCTTGGCTTGCGTCGAGAAGAGACACATGCGGTGTGCACCGAAATGGGTGTCACGCCGGTGAATGATTACACCAACAGTGATCCTCGGTTTCTTCGAAATCGGGTACGTGCTGAGTTGCTGCCGCTGATGGCAGATATTTCCCAACGGGACCCTGTGCCACTTCTCTCTCGCACCGCAGATGTCTTGCGGGGAGATAACGACCTATTAGATGCCATGGCTCGCGACATTGACCCCACCGACGCCCTGGCTCTTGCCAGCGCGCCGGCACCTCTGGCTCGACGGGCAATCCGCCACTGGCTCTCAAATCCGTACCCTCCCGACCTTGCCACCATTGAAAGAGTGCTTTCTGTGGCCCGTGGGGACGCTTTGGCCTGCGATATTGGCGAAAATCGTGAAATTCGTAGGAGCAAACAGAGACTCTCCTTGCGCAACCTGGGGTAAATTCACACGGGCGATTTCCCGCCCCGTGACCGCCTGGCAAGGCAAAGGAGACCCGAATGCCCCCGAAACTTCGTGGAAAATGGGCTTTGGGTATCACCCCCCGCAACTTCACCTGGATCATCAAGGACCGTCTTGCAATTTGTGAGCGCCCTGGTGGGTACGGCGACAACCATCGCCGCGTTCGCCGCCAAGAAGAAATCATCTGGTTGCGCGAAAACCATTTCGACTCAGTCATTTCCATCATCGCTGCACCGCACAACTTGCACGCGTATGAAGAGCTCAATATGCCCTACCGTCACCGCCCTCTCAGCGGCGCAGACGACACCGACGCATTCCTTCGCATGTTCTATAAGGAACTGCACGACCTGCTCGGTGCCAACAAGAAACTCATGATTCACGCCGAAGAAGTGGGCGACCGCATTCTTGGCATCATGGGCGGCTACATCCGTTGGACCGGCATGGTTGACGACCCGTCGCAAGCCATCATCATCACCGAACGAATCGGTGGCCGACAGTTGGACACATGGGCACGTGAACTCATCCTCAACGTGCACAACCTTCGATAAGACTCGGCACACGGCACGCGTTCGGTCTCGGTTATGAAAGCTCGCCGCGTACTCATCACAGGAATGGGTGGCGAACTCGGTTCGCTCGTTGCATCAATGGCCGAACGAAGTGAATGGGCCGGCGACATCATGGGGTTCGATGTTGACCCTCCCCGACGAATGCTCACGCGCTCTCAATTCGTGCGTGTGCGCGCCGACGAACACGATCGCATTGCATCGCTCATTCAGAATTTCAACCCACACGTTTTGTTGCATGTAGGTGTGTGGGAACCCGATGCGCGCCTTGGCACAACAGATGCGCAAACATGCACCGATCTTGTAGCCAAAGCAGTATTTGATGCCGCACACCAAACCGAATCATTAGAGACGGTGGTGGTGCGAAGCGGAATCGAAATTTATGGTCGTGGCTCGTACTCACCAGATATTGCCGTTGAATCCACTCCAGTTGCACCAAACACCGTGTACGGACGCATGTGCGAGAACATTGAAAATCGATCCACCGACCTTCGTACATCGCGCGGTATCAACGTATGCACCTTGCGGCTCGCACCGGTACTCGGCGCACATGTACCAAGCCCACTTGGACGATTGCTGCGCTTGCCCGCTATTCCGTATTACGGATTGGGTAACCCCATTTTCAGCGTGGTGGAAGATCACGATGCAGCCACCGCATTCATGTTGGCAGCGCAACGTGATGCTGATGGTGTCGCAAACATCGTGGCGAACGGGGCAATCAGCATGCTTCGCGCAACAACATTGGGACGACGCATGCCATTGCCATCTTTTGGCCCCGCATGGTGGTTGGCAAAAAATGCTTCCACTATTGCTGGCGCTCCCATGCCTGACCATGTTGCAGACCTCATTCAGCACGGTCGACTTGCGGCCTCAAATGAAGCAGCGCATCTCTTGCGATTTGCACCACGCCATTCAACGACCGAAGTAGTTCGTCACCTATATGAATGGCCCAGCATCGAACGCATTCCTGCAAAGAAGCAGGTGGCCTAATGCCATATGCAATCGCTTCCGATGGCGTACGGATTCATTACGAAGTCACTGGCTTACCATGGCGTGCGCCGGTGTTGTTGGTGCAAGGTTTAGGAGCAGAGAAAAACTCGTGGAACCTGCAACGTGCCGCATTGGCACTGCACAACAAAACCATTGCACTTGATAATCGTGGTGCTGGCCGAAGTGACAAGCCAGAAGGCACGTACAACCTTGAACAAATGGCTGACGACGCCATCGCAGTTCTTGATGCCGCAAACATTGAATCGGCACATGTTGTCGGCCTCTCTATGGGCGGAGCAATCAGCCAAATCATTGCGTTGAAATACCCACATCGCACTCGTTCGCTGACTTTGGTTGCCACTGCGTGCCGCAATCACGAATGGCGCGCCGAGCTCTTGAATTCATGGGCTGAAGTCGCTGAACGCGAAGGCATGAACGCTGTTGGCAAAGAAGCGGCACGGTGGATGATTGGCCCACGATCATTTCGTCGATTGCTGCCAGCACTCGGATGGATGGGGCCATTGCAACTCTTCAATCCACCCGATGCATTCGTTTCTCAAATCAAGGCAATTCTCACCACGGATGACACTGTGATGACAGAAGAGCTCGCAAATATTTCATGCCCCACCATGGTGGTGGTGGGTAACCAAGATGTACTCACTCCTCGGGGCGATGCAGAAGAAATTGCCTCCATGATTCCTACTGCCGAACTCGTAGTCATTAGTGGCGGTGCTCATGGCTTGCATATTGAGCATGCTTCTACTTTCAATCGCATCCTCATTGATTTCTTGGGTCGGGCTGAAAAAGTATTTGTGCCTCACGGGCATGCTGCATCGGTGGCGGTGTAGCACTCATGCGAATCATTGTTGTTGGTGCAGGTCTTTCGGGATTAGTTGCTGCGCACGAACTACAAAAGCGCGGACATGATGTTTCCGTTTTTGACAAGGGTCGAGGGGTAGGAGGTCGTCTTGCTACTCGCCGTGCTGGCAATGCAACCTTCGATCATGGCGCACAGTTTTTTACTGTGCGCGATGATTCATTTCGCGCGCATGTAGACGAATGGCTGAAAGCCGGCGTCGTTCGTGAGTGGTGTCGCGGTTTTGAAAGCCCCGATGGTCACCCGCGATACGTGGGCACCAACGGAATGACGTCAATCGCTAAGTATTTGGCTAATGGCTTGGACGTACGAACATCGACACTTGTGTTTTCTCTCAAACAAAACAATGATGCGTGGATTGTTACCACCGACGACGGAGTGCAACATCACGCAGATCGTGTGGTACTCACTGCACCACTTCCACAATCTTTTTCTCTCATGTTTTCTGCCGGTTTAGAAATGCCCGCGGAGTTGCGTTCGATCGATTACGACCGCACCGTGGGACTCCTGGTCACACTTGCATCCAGTGCTCACAACGTGCCCCACCCTGGTGGCGTACAAAACCCTTCGGGAATCTTCTCGTTCATTGGGAACAATGCGGCAAAGGGTATTAGCGAAGCAACGGCCATTACGTTTCACGCGAATGCCCAATGGAGTGTGGATAATTTCGATCGTCCCATTGATGAACTGGCGGCAGATCTGTTACTTGCCGCCCAACCATGGCTACAGGGGTCATTGATAGTTCACCGCGAAGTGAAAAAGTGGCGTTTTGCTACTCCTCAACGTGTTTGGCCAGCCATATGTTGGGTGCACGAGTGCGGAACACTTGGTCTTGCTGGCGATGCATTCAATGGGCCCAAAATAGAAGGCGCATTTCACAGTGGCATCGCCGTCGCGCAAGTAATTTCTTAATACTATTTCCACTCGTGCCAATTCGGCACACCTGTGTTTGGAGATTCCATGCGTCGTTTTATTCGTCTCGTAACTGCCTTTGTATCCCTCGCGGGGGCCAGTGTTCTTGCCCTTCCCTCTGCTCACGCCACTTCTGCGGCCGGGTCAGTGACGAGCACACCGCTTGCGCCTCCCGCTGCAGTAAACGGCCTTACGTTGAAAGGTGTTGTATCGGCCCGTGACGGCGGAATGTATTACGGATACCAAAACGCATCCGGCAACAACTACACGTTGGTGAAGCAGAAAGCCGATGGAACATTCGACACCACATTTGCCGGAACAGGTTCCGCCACTGTTACAGGTTTGAATGTCACTGGTGGAGCATTTACAAACCGTGCCTTCCGCCTTACATCTGACCTCAATGGTCGTTGGTGGGCAGTCTCCACATCATTTGGAGTAACAGGTCCTGTGGCCCAGGTATCCACCGGTACACAAACTGCTGCAACTGTGGCAACAACTGAATTCACTGCAGCAATGCTCGCACCAAAGTGCGCCGCCGCATTCCCTACCTCCACGGCTTCGTCGTGGGGTATTCAAAACGTCATGATTTTGCCAAAGCGCACTTCTGGTGCATGGATGTCTTTCTTGTGTTCAGCACAAGGAGGCGTTGAACCGTCAAATGCAACGGCGGTGTTGCCCCTGAAGAGTGACCTCACCATTGATACGTCGGTTACTCCGATTGGTATGTCTGCCGCGTGGGGTGCAACATCAACGTGCATTTTGGCCGCAGGCGCGGTCGCCGACCCTACTGGTGCAGCAGGCACCCCCGAGATGTGGGTGTTCCGCCAAATGCACAACAAGCAAACAGGCGGCATTTGTGACTTGAATGGTTTTACGGCCGCACAGGTTTCTGGATACGACGTTCTGCAAATCAGTTCCACTGGCTCTGTGTCACGCTTTGCAATTGCGAGCGCTGGTGATGCAACCGATGGTCAATTCTCTGGTCGCCTTGATCCAGGTGGACGCTTCATCTTCTCCGGAGCTTCATACGCCGACAGTTCAAAACTGATTATGGGTCGTATCAACGCCAACGGCACACTCGACACAACCGTAGGAACCAACGGGTACCTCACCTTGAGCGCTGGCGCTGCACCAGCTGGTGCACTGACCGTTCGCGCAACGGTCGCAGGTTTGATTACTACCGCCAATTCGGTGTACATGGCAGTGCAGCTTTTTGACTCCACTCAAAACAACTATTCATGCCAGGGATCAAACCAAGTCACATTTGGTTGGCGCATGGCCCTTGTTTCGCTCACATCTGGATTCGTTTCCTCATTTGGTACAAACGGTGTCGGCTCTCGCGTCACAATTACTGCTTCAGAGTCAATGGGTTGCACGTTCTACACCGGTGGTTCTTCGGTTGCACTCGATGGCACACCACGCAACATCACAGCTGCGTCTAGTGGCTTCACCTATAACACGTGGCAAACCGTTGCCGATGCAACCGGCGGTTCAGAGGGTGGTACCGGTACTGGTGGTTACACCAAGGACACTGGTGGCGCACCTTCAAAGGGTGAGAGTACGCCCACTGCAACCACTGACAACACGGTGTATGCGAAGTTGCCAGCAACCGTTGGCACAAACGTGGCAATTCAGGTTCTTACTTCTTCACAGAGCAAGTCCCAGATGTTGAAGTCAGCAACGCCAAAGACGTGCCTCACTCTCACCACCAGCATTGTCACCACTGCAACAGGCAAGTGCTTGGTGCGCGTGTTGACCAAGAACGACAAGGCCACCTTGCGTACGCTTTCAACAAAGGTCACCACTACAGCAACTGCCGTAGGTACAACGTTGACCGCCTCTGATCCACTGCAGTTCTCCATCGTGAGTTGGAAGATTTCAACGGCATCAAAGGCAGCGCTTACAAAGCTTGCTGACACTGCAAAAACAGCATCGCGCGTGCTCATTGTTGGTCACTCAGGCATGTTGTACGACACTGAAGCTTTCAACGTGAACATTTCGGTACAACGTGCAGCAGCAGTGAAGGCCGCACTGCAGGCCGCTGGTGTAAAGACACCAATCAGCCTTGTAGGCATAGGTTCTGCAGCACCGCTCACCACATCAAAGACGGAATCAGCACAAGCGAAGAACCGTCGAGTGGTGTTGTACTTCTACCCATAAACATCACAACCTGACGCTGTAGATAGAGGCGGCAGTTGCGCGAAAGTCAGTGTGAAACGCTGGCAAGAAGCGCAGCTGTCGCCTCTCGCATTGCATCAACTGTGCGGCCAGCGGGCAGCACATCGCATGCGCGCTCTGCGTCGTCAACAAAAGATTTCGCTGCTGCGATCGCCGTAGGAATGCCACCGTTCGAGCGAACAATGTCGAGCACTTTCAATCGCTCGTCTTCCGTGAGTGGCTTTCCAAGCACGGAACGCAATTCACTTGCGGCTGATCCTCCGGCAGCCAAGGTGTGTAACACGGGCAATGTGTACACGCCTTCTTCCATGTCATGACCTGCTGGTTTACCTAACTGTGCATCGGTTGCCGTGAGGTCGAGAACATCGTCGACAATTTGAAACACCATGCCGTATGCGGTGCCGTAATTGGTGAGGGCGTCAACAACCGCGCGATCGTGTCCAGCCACCAAGCCGCCGATTCGTGCTGCGGTTGCATACAGCGACGCCGTCTTTCCGTCGATGGAAGACAAGTACGCATCAACGGGGCGATTCACGTTGTACGTATGTCGAAGTTCTTCAATTTGTCCAGCGCACAGGTGACCAATAGTGCGCGCAAGAAGTGCCGCCACTTCTGTTCCGAGAGATGCGGCAATTTCTGATGCCTTGGCCAACAAGAAGTCGCCCGCGAGAATGGCCTGCAAATTGCCCCACTTTGCATTCACGGTCTCCACGCCGCGACGCTGCGTGGACTCATCCATCACGTCGTCGTGGTACAAAGATCCGAGGTGGACGAGTTCGCACGAAATGCCTCCGGCAATCGCATTTTCCGATGCTGGTTCGTCGTTGCCCACCTGGGACGCCACAATGGTGAAGACGGGCCTCAGGCGTTTCCCACCTGCTGAGATGAGGTGAGACGCAATTTCCGTGAGATAGGCATCGGGTGTACGGACAGCCCCCAGCAACGCCTGCTCAACACGCTGGCGGTCAGAATCCATTGAGGGCAAACCGAGCAACGGTGATGCTGTCACGGCCTTCAGGCTACGCCGTCCACAGGGGTACTCACTCCTTGTACCGATACACTTTCGTCAAGTATCCGCCTATTAATAACGGGGTGGTCCCATTGTTCGAACGCTTTACTGACAGAGCCCGACGAGTTGTCGTCCTCGCCCAAGAAGAGGCGCGCCTGCTCAACCACTCCTACATCGGAACTGAGCACATTCTCCTTGGTCTCATCCACGAGGGTGAAGGTGTCGCCGCCAAGGCTCTTGAAACCATGTCCATCACACTTGATGCTGTTCGCGCACAAGTGGAAGAGATCATCGGCCAGGGCGGATCTTCTCCTTCGGGACACATTCCTTTCACACCACGTGCCAAGAAAGTTCTCGAGTTGTCACTGCGCGAGGCACTGCAACTTGGCCACAACTACATCGGCACCGAGCACATCCTTCTTGGTTTGTTGCGCGAGGGTGAAGGTGTCGCCACTCAGGTGCTCGTCAAGTTGGGCGCCGATCTCGGCAAGGTTCGTCAACAAGTCATCCAAATGTTGTCTGGCTATCAGGGTCCAGGTCCTAAGGGTGAGCCAGCTCCTGGTGCACCAACCGGCGCCAAAGAAGATCAAGGCGAAAAAGGCGGCAGCCAAGTTCTTGATCAATTCGGTCGCAACCTCACACAGCTTGCGCGCGACAAGAAACTCGACCCCGTCATCGGTCGTTCGCGCGAACTTGAGCGCGTCATGCAGATTCTGTCTCGTCGTACCAAGAACAACCCTGTGCTCATCGGTGAGCCAGGCGTTGGTAAGACTGCAGTCGTTGAGGGTCTCGCACAGCGCATTGTGTCGGGCGACATTCCCGAAACACTGAAGGACAAGCAGTTGTACACACTTGACCTTGGCGCACTTGTTGCGGGTTCGCGTTATCGCGGCGACTTCGAAGAGCGCCTCAAGAAAGTGTTGAAGGAAATCAAGACACGCGGCGACATTGTGTTGTTCATCGACGAGATCCACACACTTGTTGGCGCCGGCGCAGCAGAAGGCGCAATCGATGCTGCGAGCATCTTGAAGCCAATGCTTGCTCGCGGCGAATTGCAAACAATCGGTGCAACAACCACCGATGAATATCGCAAGCACCTCGAAAAGGATCCTGCACTTGAGCGTCGTTTCCAGCCGGTGAAGGTGGAAGAGCCAACTGTGGCACACACCATTGAAATCTTGAAGGGTGTTCGCGACAAGTACGAAACGCACCACCGCGTCACCATCACAGATCAGGCCATTGTTGCCGCTGCCAACCTCGCAGATCGTTACATCTCCGATCGTCACCTTCCCGACAAGGCCATCGACCTCATCGACGAAGCGGGTTCACGCTTGCGCATCAAGCGCATGCAGACACCTCCCGACCTCAAAGAACTTGAAACCAAAATCTCTGAGGTGCAAGAGGCCAAGAAGAAGGCAATCGAAGATCAACATTTCGAAGAAGCCGGCCGTTTGCGCGACCAAGAACGTTCACTTCTTGAAGAAAAAGCCCAAAAAGAGACCGATATTAAGGCCCAGGGCATCAATCTCTTTGACGAAGTCGACGAAGAAGCAATCGCCGAAGTGTTGTCCATCTGGACCGGTATTCCGGTGTACAAACTCACCGAAGAAGAAACCGCCAAGTTGCTCAACATGGAAGCCGAGTTGCACAAGCGCATCATCGGACAAGACGATGCAATCAAGGCTGTGTCGCAGAGCATTCGTCGTACACGTGCCGGTCTGAAAGACCCACGTCGTCCGAGCGGTTCGTTCATCTTCCTCGGACCAACAGGTGTTGGTAAGACAGAGCTTGCCAAGACACTCGCCGAATTCTTATTCGGAGACGATCAAGCACTCATCACGCTCGACATGTCCGAATACATGGAGAAGCACACCGTGAGCCGTCTCGTAGGTTCACCTCCGGGATATGTGGGATACGAGGAAGGCGGTCAACTCACTGAAGCAGTGCGTCGCAAGCCATTCTCGGTGGTGTTGTTTGACGAAATTGAAAAAGCACACCCCGATGTGTTCAACACGTTGTTGCAGATTCTTGAAGAAGGCCGTCTCACCGACAGCCAGGGTCGCAGCGTCGACTTCCGCAACACCGTGCTCATCATGACATCGAACCTCGGAACGCAAGATCTACGCAAGGCAAACCTAGGTTTCACCAAGGGCGACACTGCCATGTCGTACGAGCGTATGAAGGACAAGGTGAACGACGCACTCAAGGCGCACTTCCGTCCTGAATTCCTCAACCGCATCGACGAAACCATCGTGTTCCACGAACTTGCACAGCACGAAGTGCTGCAAATGGTTGACAACATGACAAAGCGTCTTGCCGGTCAGTTGGAGTCGCAAGGTTTGGGCATCGAGCTCACACAAGAGGCAAAGGTGTTGCTAGCCGAAGTTGGCTACGACCCCACTCTCGGTGCTCGTCCACTTCGCCGCGCAATTCAACGCAACGTGGAAGATCCATTGTCAGAAAAGATCCTCTACAAGGAATTCGCAGCCGGCCAAATCATTGTGGTCGACGTTGAAGACGATCCAGAGAATGCTGGCAAGAAGCACTTTGTGTTCCGCGCGGTGGAAGGTCTTGTTGCACCAAGCGAGCCGCCATTTGCTGGTGACACCAACATCACCGAGTGATTCGCACAACACTTCTTCGCATTGCGGCGGTTGCTGTCGCCGTTACCGCGTTGTCATCGTGTCGCGTTGACTCCACTATCTCATTGAAGGTAAACCCCAATGGATCCGGCAATGTCACTGTGGTGCTCAACGCCGACAAAGACATCGTCGCCAAGACCGAATCACTCGAGTCCGATTTACGCACCGATGACCTTGCCGCGGCCGGATGGAAGGTGGGGAAACTGCAAACCACTACCACTGGTGGTCGCTCTCTCACCCTCACCCATTCATTTCGTACTCCTACTGAGGCAACCACAATCCTGAGTCAAATCAACGGTGCCCGCGGACCATTGAAAAATGTTCTGTTGTCTCGCAGCGGAAAAGACACAAAGAGCACGTGGGTCCTTGCCGGCAAATTGGAAGTAAATGGCGGACTTGAAGCTTTTGCTGATGATGGAACCATCAAACTTCTTGATGGGGCTCCGTATGCCGAAGAGCTCAGTGCGTCTGGAATGGACCTTGGAAAGGCCACCGGCATTACCTTCACGGTGCAACTGCCCGGCAAGCTCAACAGCACCACTGGTGTTCAAGGGGTCAACGGCATCAAATGGCAAGTGCCGATGGACGGCAGTTCCACCGATATTGCCACCAGTTCCACAAACGTTGCAGTTGCGTCCAGCATCGCGCGTGTTGGTCGAGTGATCATTCTTGCCGTGTTGGTGCTGTGGGTCACCGCAACTCTCATTCTTTTGTTGTTGGTGATGGGTGCACGTAGTCGTCGCTCCTTGCGCTAACACCCCACCACTAGTCTCTGTGCGTGGCAAAACTGCGACTAGTTCATCGTTGTTCCGAATGCGGATCCTCCTTCCCTAAATGGTCGGGCAAATGTCTCGCCTGCGGTGCGTGGAATTCATTGGTAGAAGATGTTGAGGGCCCCGAAGAATCTCTTGTCACTCTTGCTGCTGGTTTAGCACTCGTGCCTCCAGGTGAGGCCATGCCCATTGGCGATGTGAGCTCGCACGAATCCGATCCGGTTGCAACAGGTATCGAAGAACTTGATCGAGTACTGGGTGGCGGACTCGTTCCGGGTTCGGTCACCTTGTTGGGCGGAGAACCAGGTATCGGCAAGAGCACCTTGTTGTTGCAATTGTTGGCAGGGGCACCGGGTGAATCTCTGTACGTCACCGCAGAAGAAAGTGCGCAACAAGTACGCCTTCGCGCCGATCGTCTTGGCGCAGTGAAGCCCAATTTGTGGTTGTTGCCCGAAATGTCAATGCCCAACATCATCGCGGCCATCGACAAAATCAAGCCGTCACTTGTGGTGATCGACTCCATTCAAACAGTGGTCGACCCCGACCTCAGCTCTGCACCCGGTTCAGTGGTGCAAGTACGTGGCTGCGCCCATCGATTGGTGCAGGAAGCAAAGCGACGCAATATTTCTGTTGTCATCGTCGGCCACGTCACGAAAGAAGGTGGTCTCGCTGGTCCGCGCGTTCTCGAACACGTTGTTGACACCGTGCTTTCGTTTGAAGGCGAACGACATCACGCACTGCGTCTCATGCGCGCAGCAAAGCATCGTTTTGGTCCCACCAACGAACTCGGCCTTTTTGAAATGACCGAAAGCGGACTCATTGGTGTTCCCGATGCAAGCCAACTGTTCCTCACCGATCGACGCACGGGTGTGCCGGGTTCCGTTGTGGTTCCCACAATCGAAGGACAACGGCCATTGTTGGTTGAACTGCAAACTCTCACCAATCCCGTCAATTCAGCTGTGCCTGCACGACGCAGTGCGCAAGGCGTCGATCAAGGACGACTATCTATGTTGCTTGCCGTTCTCGAACGACGCGCACGAGTCAGCTTGGCCGGTCACGAGGTATATGCATCCGTAGTTGGCGGAGTCAAACTCACCGAACCAGGTGCCGACCTTGGATTGTGCTTGGCATTGGTCTCGGCCATTTCTAACATCCCACTTCCTGCAGACCTTGTAGTAATCGGAGAGGTTGGTCTTGCCGGCGAGGTACGCCAGGTTGGTCACTTAGCGCGTCGTCTCAACGAAGCATCGCGCTTGGGCTTCACGCAAGCAATTGTTCCTGCCAGCGCACCCGATATTGATGCGGGTTGTACCATTCGCCGCGCCAGCACTCTCAACGAGGCACTCGCACTCGCTGGCATAACAACAAACGGTTAGTCGTTTTCCCGAATCGGCATCACGTTGTAATTCGGAAACTGCTTCATCCATTCCAACCCGTCTTCACCCATCACGAACACGGTGGTGGCATAGGCATCAGCCCACATCAACTGTGGACCCACAACAGTGACCGACAAGAACGAATGAGCTGGTTCTCCAGTACGCGGATCCCATATATGTAGTCCACGTTCGGCCGTACCACTGGTGGCAATAGCACCGCTAAATGCATCAACGGTTCCCACCAACTGATCACTGTTGCGCGGGTCAATGATTCCAATTCTCCACGGCTCTTCATTGGTCATTCCGCCGGTCAACGAATAGTCACCACCAATGCCTATATAGAAATGTTGAACTCCACGTTCACGCAACATATGTGAGACACGCTCACCAGCCCACCCCTTAACAAATCCAGATGGATTGATGTAAGTGTCTTGTTTTGATCGGCGAATGGAGAATGCCCCGCGTGATGCCTGCTCGAGCCATGCGCAGTGATCAAGCACCTCAATGACTTCAACGCTTGCATCAAGATGATGCAATTCACCTGCATTGATTCGACTTATTTCGCTGTCAGCACGAAATACAGAAAACATCTGCTCCAAACGCTGCAGTTCGTTCTGGGCAATGTGGTCAATCTCATCAAACTCATATGATGTCACCGCATCATTCACATGAATGCTGGCAGTGGTTCCCATAATGGGAAACGACGTTCGATGAAGTGCTTGCATTATTTAATGCTTGTTATCAATGGCTGACTGCAGAGATGCGCGGTAGCCATCAGAAATTGCTGTTGCGCCACTGATGCCCTGAATGTTTGCGCTCTTGGCCGCTTCTGCTTGCTTGTTCAAAATGGGTATGGAGTATTCCTCGTAGCGCACCGACTTCTGGTCGTACACCTGATACGTGGCAGATGCGCTACACAATGTTCCGTCGGCAGTGAACTTTGCCTTCACAGTCACTGTTCCATAATTTCGGCGTTCCGTAATTTGTCCTGGTGTTCCGGTGCCCGTCAGAGCGCCACACTCTGTGGCTGCGGGTGCCGCAGTTGCGGGTGCCGCCGTAACAACTGGCGCCACTGTTGTGGCTGATGGTGCCACGGTGGCCGTTGGCACTCCGCCTGCTGCAGATGCGTTGCCAGTTGGCGCAACTGTGGTTGCGGTGGTGTCGACAGGGGCAATGGTGGTGGTTGCTGTTGCATCCGTGGCAGTTCCCGCACCCAAAGCATCTCCCACCGGAATAGCGGGGCGATCAAGTGCTTGCACCATGCCCACACCCACCACAGTGAGTGCAACGGCAGGAAATGCGCGGCGTGCAAGAGAAGGTTGACGTTGTGACATGGCTTACCACCAGGGGGTTTCTAAGTGAATATGGGATGAGTCGAGACCTGCCTCTAGCAAGCCTTTTCGTGCAGCGAACGTGAGAGCAGTTGGTCCGCATACAAATGCGGTGCATTTATGCAGATTGGGAACTAGGGCCTGCAAAACCTTGGGCGCAAATGGGTCTGCGGTTTTCAATTGTGCGGTGCGTCCGAGAACCAATCGCACGTCACCTTTTCGGGCATCGGTGAGTTCGCAAATTTCCTTGTAGTGAGGAATTTCTTCAGTGGTGCGCGCACGCAACAACACAAGTGGACGCGAATCTTTCGGCAACGATTCCAACATTGCTCGTACGGGGGTAACACCCACGCCTCCCGCAATGAACAAGGGGCGTGTGCCCTCGAAAATCTCTGGAGTCACCACTCCATATGGACCCTCGACCGCAACGCGATCACCGGGACGCAATGAGAAGAGTGCGTTACTTGCATCGCCTCGATCTTTAACGGTGATGCGCAAACCAGCCGTTGTGGGCGCTGCAGACAACGAATATGGGTTCGTTTTCCACCACTGACCAGGCTTCAACATGCGCACCATGATGAACTGTCCACCTTCACCTGCGTAGTTGTGAATGTTTGTTCCACCCAACACCACTGAAACCGTGTCTTCTGTTTCACGATGTACTGATACAACGCGCAGTGGTTTGCGAACGGCAGAAACTACTCCGCTCCATCGCGCGAGTACGACAAGAAGCAATGCGTAGGCCACGCCAATTCCCCACAAGAAGCGAAGAAGACGATCTCCGGACAACAATGATCCAAGTGTGATTTGGTGGCTGTACGACAACACGATGCCGATGTATGCAGTGAGATGAATGAAATACCAGGTCTCGTACGAGAAGCGATTACGAATTTCTTTCAACGAAGACACAACCACGATCGCAATGATCAGCGATCCAACGGCTGCCCATGCCATATATGGTTCGCGACCCGTGAGGTCGAGAATGGTGTTCCATAATCCGCCTCGCATCTTCAATTCGGCCATCACCGAGGTGAAGATGTGAACGCCCAACAAAATGCCCATGGAGTCGCCGGCGATGCGATGCCAAATAAGAACACGGTCAAGACCGAGTGATCGCTCCATCCATGGCAATCGAGCTGCCAGAAGCAGGCCCACAATGGCGCACATCATGGTCCAAATTCCGGTGAGCGATGCGAACGCGCGCCATAGGTTCAAGCCGGCAATTTCATCCCATCCGCCGTTCACCGCCCAGATGCCGGTCACCACTGCAAAGAGAAACGCCAGAAATGACGCCACGTCGGTATCGATGGCGCGGGTGCGGACAGCGGGTTCCAGCCGCTTAATGCGCGGTGGGGCCCCGTTGCGTTGAGAGAGGTGTGTGTTCGTCATCTGAATTCCGTACTTATTTCCTGGAATTACCGTACGAGTCACTTGTCAAGATTTCGGTAAAGACAAATCCCAAACTCCCCCAAATTCTTGGAAAATAAGGGTTTGACGACCCCATTGCGATGGTTAGAGTGTCTAACTATGTCGTGGGGGAATGACACCATCACCAAAGCGCGGGCCTATGTGCCAGGCCTGGTCTTGGCCGGAATCACCGTGTCAGTTGGGTTCCTCATCAACCACCAGTGGGCCAACGTGTCCCCTCTTACCGCCTCACTTGTTCTTGGTGCCATCCTCGGAAACCTCGGCTTTGTACCGTCTATTGCCGATAGCGGACTTCGCTATGCATCTCGATCTCTCCTTCGACTCGGCATCATCGTGCTCGGATTTCAACTGTCGTTCGGCGAAGTTGCGCACCTGGGTGGCAAAGGATTCATTGCGGTCATCGCCGTGGTTGTCATCACCTTTTTTGGAACTCAGTTCATCGCCAAACTTCTTGGCGTCAGCCCAGGTCTAGGTCTCCTCACTGCAACTGGATATTCCATTTGTGGCGTTTCTGCAGTGAGTGCCATGACTGGTGCCGTTGATGGCGATGAGGAAGATGCAACGTATGCAATTGCACTTGTCACCATGTTTGGCAGCATCGCCATTTTTGCGCTTCCCGTGTTGGGACATTTCTTCAACATGGGTGACACTCGATTCGGAATGTGGGCTGGATCATCAGTACACGATGTGGCACAGGTAGTGGCAACGGCTACTGCTTATTCAAAAGATTCTTTGAGTGGTGCGGTCATTGTGAAACTCACGCGTGTTGTATTGCTTGCCCCGCTTGTGGCTTTTTATGCATATCAACATCGTCGTGGTGGAGAAAAAGTTGCCGATGCTCCGAAGACGTCACCACTTCCCATGTTCATAGTTCTGTTTCTCGTGGCCGTGTGCATTCGTACCACTGGCGTTCTACCTGCACGAGCACTCGCCGACTTCAAGAACTTTGAAAAAGCCTGTTTGGCTCTCGCACTTGTTGGCCTCGGCGCTGGAGTACGCATTTCCAAATTGCGCGTCCTTGGCGCACGTCCCATTCTCTTGGGCTTGTTCTCGTGGGGCCTTGTGCTCTTCACCTCGTTTTTCACTATTCGTCTCATTCCACTCAATTTGTAAAGGAAAAAATCATGATTGAAATGAATTGGTTTCTGCCTACTGGTGGCGACTCACGCGATGTTTTGCCCGACGAAAACTCAGTCAACCGCGCGCCGAGCCATGCCTATCTTGCTCAGGTTGCGCGAGCATGTGAGGACATGGGCTTTGAAGCATTGCTGACGCCGTGCGGTACGGGTTGTGAAGATGCATGGCTTGCCACCTCATCAATCATTCCGCTTACATCACGTATCAAGTTTCTCGTTGCGTTCCGACCAGCGCTTCTCACGCCAACACTTGCCGCACAAATGGCAAGCACTATGCAACGAATGAGTAACGGACGCTGCTTGGTCAACATTGTCACCGGTGCAGAGCAAGCAGAGCTTGCGCGTTTTGGTGTTAATGAAGACAAAGAGACTCGCTATGCGCGAACCGCCGAGTTCGTAAAGATCATGCGCGGCGCCTGGAGCGGCGAACCCTATTCATTCAAGGGCGAATTCTTCGATGTCACCGACGCAACCACACGCGAAGTGCCGAATCCCATTCCACCTATTTACTTTGGTGGTGCTTCCGAAGCAGCCGAAAAGGTCGCCGCAGAAACGGTGGACCTTTACTTGTCATGGGGTGAGACTCCGGCCGACATCAAAGAACGCCACGATCGCGTAGCCGCTCGCGCTGCTGAACACGGCCGCAAGATGCGTTTCGGTATTCGCTTCCACACCATTGCTCGTCCCACCAGCGAAGAGGCATGGTCGGTGGCAAACGGAATCTTGAATTCAATGTCGCCTGAAGCAATTGAGGCGGCACGTGCCGACTTCCTGAAGACGCAGTCTGTTGGACAACGTCGTCAATACGACCTTCACGGTGGAGATGTCACCAAACTTGAGATCTACCCCAATGTGTGGGCTGGAATTGGTCTTGTGCGCGGCGGCGTTGGTACCGCGCTTGTTGGTAGCTACGAGGAAGTGGCAGATCGCATCATCGAATATCACAACACCGGCATCGATGCTTTCGTCATGTCGGGCTACCCACACCTCGAAGAGGCCTATTGGTTCGGCGAAGGCGTCATGCCAATCTTGCGCGAACGCGGTTACTTGCCTGCACTCGAGGGCGGCCCTACCAAGGTGTTCTCTTTCCGATGAAGCGAATTGGTCTTCTTCTTGTTGGCCACATCGATGCCGGCAGCACGCACGTTGGTGGCGATTACCCCGAGTTGTACGCGGCCATCTTGGCCGACAAGGGCATTGAGCTCACCACGTACCGTTGCGACGAAGGGCAAATGCCAGAATCGCTCAACGAACAAGATGGCTTCATGTGTTCGCCAAGCCGCCTCAGCGTGTACGACGACCATGCATGGTTACGCGATGTTGAATCATTCCTACGCGACCTTGTCGCCAATGAGAAGCCATACGTTGGAATCTGCTTCGGGCATCAACTCATGGCACAAGCACTGGGCGCAACAGTAAAGAAGGCCGACTACGGCTGGGGCATTGGTGCAAAGCACTATGAAGTTGTCACCTCAAAGAAGCCGTGGATGGACTCCACTGCAGAAATTGTGTTGGCCGCTAGTCATCAAGATCAGGTGCAAGAACTTCCAGCTGGTGCAGAACTATTGGCGCGCGCCGATTACTGCCCCATTGGCGGTATGACCATTGGCGAAACGGCATGGACACTGCAGGTGCACCCCGAATTCAGTCCCGCCCTCGCGGATAGTTTGCTCGCAACTCGCCTCGCATTGTTTGGTGAAGAAAAGGCAGAAGCAGCACGGCAGACTCTTGCGGAAGGTCTTCAACAGCAACGCATTGCCGGCTGGATGTCGAACTTCTTCCATCAGTTCTGATGAACAGTACGCGTCAACGTCTAAACCGCGACATTGTGGTGGAACGTGCATCAGTTATTGCTGATGCAGAAGGCATCGACGCCGTCACACTCATGCGAATCGCCAACGACGCCGGCGTGAAACAGCCTGCGTTGTACCGACACGTTTCCGGAATTGAAGAGTTGTGGATGCTCTTGTCGTTGCGTGCTCGCGATCTGTTGGTGAAGAAGTTAGAAGATGCTGTGCGTGGAAAGTCACGAGACGATGCAGTTATAGCCCTCGCTGCTGCTTGGCGTGATTTTGTTCGTGAACACCCAGGTCTGTATTCGGCTACCGACCGTGTTCCTTCAATTGGTGATCCCGATATTGAGTTGTCATTGTCTCGAGTAGTAAGCGTGCTTACGTCTGCTCTCAACGACTACAACATCTCTGATGCGCAACGCGCGCATTGCGCTCGAAGTCTGCGAAGTGCGTTGCACGGATTCTGTGTATTGGAAAAAGACCACGGTCATCCCGAGCCGTACGCTATTGAAACCAGCTTGCACCAACTGGTGGAGTTGTTTTGTCGCGGGATTGAAACTCTCGAAGGTAATTAATTGCTTGCGTCTATTGCAGCTTGCAAGCTCTTGACGTATGCCCTCGATGACGCTGTAGCGCCTGACACGCCTTGAATGTTTGCGCCGTGGGCAGATGCGACCGCTTTGTTCAGTTGGGGAATCGCATCTTCGTTGATGATTTTTGAAAGGCCCGCTACCGCTTCCCATTCAGTGGTGGCACCACACACCACTCCGGCATCATCGACATACGCCGTAACTGTGATGTCGCCGAACGACTTGGTGCTCCACCACATTGGTTCCTTCGTGCCAACACTTGCCTTCACTCCGCACAACAACTGCGAGTCCACTGTTGTGGTCGGTGCAACCGTGGTGGGTGCTTCAGTGGTGGTCGCTGTCGCTGTTGATCCCCCACATGCCGCCAATCCCGAAGCTGAGACCAAGGGCAATGAGGTAAGAACGGCCTGACGAATCTGACGGAGTTTCATACCCCCTAGGGTATGCCATTTGGGTCGCCACATTGGTGTGCCATTTGCCATGCCACACTGAATCCATGCAGTTCCTCATCTCTGTGATTGATACCCAATCCAATTCGGGCTCCCCCCAGGAAATGGCCGCAATCAACGCGTTTAACGACATGCTCCGAGCAAATGGGCATTGGTTCTTTGCCAATGGGCTACACGGGCCGGAGTCATCCACGGTGATCGACAATCGCAACGGAGCCCACTCTGTCACCGCCGGGCCACTGCACCCTGGTTCTGAATACATAAGTGGGATGTGGATTATCGAGGCCGCATCGCACGAAATCGCGCAGCAATTGGCCGCCCAAGGATCACTCGCATGCAACCGCAAAGTGGAGCTGCGCCCCTTCCACGGTTAGGGAGCGGCACAAAACAAAATCCCCCACGAAAACTCAATGGTTTCGCGAGGGATTTTCGTATTGGCGCGCTGGGAGGGACTTGAACCCCCAACCTTCTGATCCGTAGTCAGATGCTCTATCCATTAAGCTACCAGCGCAGGTTGTTGAGGTTTTGAGCCTATCGGCTCCCCACTATCGGCACACCCTCCCACCTATTTCTGGGCTGAATTTGCCTTAATCCCAGGCTGACCAAGAATGTGACCTCTTATATAAGGCCAAAGCAGCCGTGGCATTGACTCGGGCGTCAAGCAATTGGGCGGGGTCGGTGATGCCGATATTGCGCATCCAACTCTTGTGAGAGGCCCAGTTCAGCTGAAAAAGACCGATACAGCATCCGCCGTTGTAGTTGGCCGCGTTGAGTTGACTTTCACGCTTGGCAATTGCCACTGCACGAGCTTCAAGGTGGTCGGGGAACACTTCGCGAATGATGGCTGCCGACTGAGCCACCGTGTAGATCTTGGCCGGCTTCAACTTCATGGTCGGCGTGTCGGTTTCTGTAACAGCGGCACGGGGCAAACAAATAACGTCACCAATCAACAACATGGTGCTGGTCTTTGCCTTGTTGACCTTCAGCAATAACGACATATCGACCTGAACGTTTTTGGCAATACGGTTCCACGAATCGTTCTTCTTCACGGTGTATGTCTTCACACATCCTGTGGCAACACGACCTGTGGATAACTGTGGAAGCGTGTGCGATGCAAGTGTTATTGGCATGGTCGCTGATGCAGCCCTCACCGGGGCTGGCGCGCTGAAAGCCAGAGCGCCTGCAGCAATAACTGCTGCCAGCATTCTGCGAGCGATTCGCATATGGCGGAGAGGGTGGGATTTGAACCCACGGTCCGCTTTAAGACGGACAACGCCTTAGCAGGGCGCCCCATTCGGCCACTCTGGCACCTCTCCTGGGAGATAGGAAGTGTATCTGTGATGAGGACAACTCTCCTCTCGGGAGCCTTTTTCGTACTCTTTGTTAAACCTTCGTTTCCAACGGGTTTTGGTGAATTTGGCCAACAAAACAAGGGCTAAGGTTCTCCTCGTTCGGTGTCGACCGTGGCATCGCAAATCAGGGGAGAACACCTACATGAAGAAATTCTGGAAGCTTGCCGCAGTGGCAGCGACCGCTTCGTTGCTGGTCACCGCGTGCGGTAGCAGCGATAACGACAGTGCATCAGACACAACAGTTGCAAGCAGCGACACCACCGCATCAGGTGATGGTTTCACTCTCGCAAACTTCACACCAATGGAAGGTGGCACTGTTGTCAACTGTGCACCAAAGAGCGGACCAATCAAGGCTGCTTGGATCTACGTTGGTCCAATCAACGACGGTGGCTGGACACAAGCACACCACGAAGGTCTCAAGGCTGTGAAGGCTGCACTTGGTGACAAGGTAGAAACCACATACAAGGAAAACATTCCTGAAGGTCCTCAGGTTGGTACCACCATCGATCAACTTGTTGCCGACGGCAACACCATCATCTTTGGTACCTCTTTCGGTTTCCAAGATGCGTTTGCAGCAGCTGCTGACAAGTACCCCAATGTTTGCTTCGAGTTCGAGACTGGTTACATCATCAAGAACAACATGTCGCAGGCATACGGCGCTGGCGAAGACGGTGACTACCTTGCAGGTATGGCCGCAGGTGCAGCATCAAAGACCGGCAAGATCGGTTTCGTTGCTCCATTCGCAATCCCCGAAGTTATTCGTGGAGTGAACTCCTTCGCACTTGGTGCAAAGTCAACTAACCCCAAGGCAACTGTTCAGGTTGTATGGACCAACACATGGTTTGACCCAGCAATCGAGCGCAAGGCAGCCGACTCACTCATCTCTGCAGGCGTCGACACAATCGCATCTGCTCAGGACTCACCAGCAACTGGTGAAGCAGCAAAGGTAAAGGGCATCCCCTGGGTTGGTTACGACTCAGACCAGAGCGCAAACTTCCCTGACATCTGGTTGACCGCAAACACCTACCACTGGGGCGATTACGAAACCGCTCGCGTGCAGGCTGCACTTGACGGCAAGTGGATTTCAGGCGACTACTACGGCGGTCTCAACGACGGCTTCATCAAGTTGGCAAACTTCGGCAAGATCGTTTCTGCCGACACCAAGGCTGCCATCGCCAAGAAGCAAGAGGAACTCTCCGCTAAGTCCGGTTCACAGTTCACTGGCCCAATCAAGGCTCAGGACGGCACCGTCAAGATCCCAGCTGGCACCACCGCTAGCCATGGCGACCTGATGGGCATGGATTACCTCGTCGACAACGTCATCGGCGAACTTCCAAAGGGCTGATCAACGAGATAATTCTCGCGGGAAGGGGGCGAGCCTTAGGGCTTGCCCCCTTCTTTTTTATACGGTGTAGGGAAGGGGTTTTTATGAGTGGCAACATCGCAGTCAAGATGTCGGGCATCGTCAAGAAGTTTCCAGGCGTCATCGCAAATGACGGCGTGGAATTCGAGGCGCGGGTCGGCGAAGTTCATGCTCTCTTAGGAGAGAACGGTGCAGGCAAGTCAACGTTGTCAAACGTTCTCACCGGTTTGTACCGCCCCGATGACGGAAGCATCGAGTTGCAAGGTGAGCGTGTCACGTTCAGTTCACCTCGTGACGCACTCAATGCCGGCATCGGCATGGTGCATCAACACTTTCGTCTCGTCCCCTCCTTTACCGTTGCCGAAAACATTGTTCTTGGCGAAGACGATGGTGGTTTGTTTCTCAACACCACAGATGTTGTCGCTCGAGTAGAAGAACTCTCTCAGCGTTATGGTCTCGCCGTTGATCCTCGTGCACGCGTGTGGCAGTTGTCTGTTGGTG
>CAYSPE010000025.1:0-24966 GCA_964432845.1 uncultured Bifidobacterium sp. | reverse complement strand
CCATCGCCTCCATCGCCATCTGATTCACCTCATTAGTGACTGCCGATTCTTCCAATGCCAATGCCTCGTGCATCCGGCCTCCCAGCATCAACCTCAGAACTTGAACCGCAGACTGACTCACGGAAATTCCGTTCCCACACGATGAGCAGTGAATACCACCGTCTTGCGCGTTGAAAGTGGTCAGCCCATCCGTACCACCGCACGAGACACAGGCATCCAACTGAGGCGCATGACCCTCGATTGCGAGAAGTCGCCAAAAGAACCCCGCAAGCATCAACGGTGAGGTGGACTCATTGAGGGCCGACAACGCGCGAGAAAGCAATGTATACAGATTCGGTACAGGTTCACGGTCTGGCGTGATCTTGTTAATGGTCTCCACCATCGCAAGTCCTTGACGAAGGCGATTGAAGTCATCTCGAAGGTGTGCGTGTGTTGCAACAAGTTTCACTTGATCAACTGTGTCCAACTCTCGGCCACTTCGAAGTGAAATATCAACGATGCTCATTGGTTCAAGGCGTGCACCAATGGACGACTTGGTCTTACGGATGCCTTTCGCAACCGCGCGAATTTTTCCGTAACTCTCTGTAAGAAGGACAACCACTTTGTCCGCTTCGCCAAACTTGTACGAACCGAGCACCACCGCTTGGGTGCGATACGTACTCACGAATCCAAGCCGCCAAAACGACGGTGTCGACGATTGAAGTCATCAATGGCCAGTTCTAGATGATTGGCGTTGAATTGAGACCAAGCCACATCAATGAAGACCAATTCACTGTAGGCGAGCTCCCACACCATGGAGTCAGGTATCCGGTCCGGCGAGCCGACAATAAGCACAAGGTCTGCTTCCGATTGCGCAGGCGCAAGGATATGTCGAGAAAGGTGTTCTTCGGTGAGCGAATCAGGATTCATTCCGGAAACGCGTAGCGACTCAACAGTTGCAGCAAAACGCTCGTGACCATCGGGGCTTGGATCAACTATGACGTGAGATCCATTCGGTGCCGACCAGACAACACGGGAAGGGCCCACTTGACGGGATGTCTCCAACGAAAGAAGCGAGGAAAGAAAATGTGACAAGTCGTCAGGAGTCAGTGCTTCACCATGATGCGGCAAAACCGTGATCCAATGAGCACCTTCATTTGCTGCACTCCGCGCCAGATCTTTGAGTAAGTCTGCCCAGACAGCTAGACCCATCTGCAGCCATTCCCGCGGAGTTCCACCGGCCAAGACCACATGATCAAGGCCAGGGGCTTCGGGTTCAACTGACAAAGGCACGCACCATTCTCCCACGCCGGCCCACCTCGTACCGTTGCATCCCCCCTGACACTGCCAGTTACTAGGGTGGCATTGCTATGACCGTTCCCCGTACCGCCCTGCACGTCGCGTGCATCATGGATGGAAACGGAAGATGGGCCAACCGGCGCGGATTACCTCGCACAGAGGGGCATACAGCTGGAGAAGAAGCCTTGGCCGAAGTAGTACGAAATGCAGCCAAAATGAATACCATCGGCTGGCTCACGGTGTTTGGCTTCTCTACAGAGAACTGGGTGCGTCCCCGAACAGAAGTACGCCACATTCTCTCTTTGCATCGCAAGCTATTTGCACGCACGGAGGAAATGAATAGCAACAATGCTCAAACTCGATGGATAGGTCGCCCCTTCAACGAACCAGGGGCCCGAACTCCCGTGTACGTGCAAAAAGCCATCAAGAAGGCAATCGCCGACACCGCCAAGAACAGTGGCATGGCCGTGACAGTGGCCTTCGATTATGGGTCCCGAGCAGAACTGCTGCGCGCCGCCCAAAAAGCAATGACAAGCGGACCCGTCACTCCACACTCCATTTCCTCAAACCTGTATGACCCTTCCATGCCGCGCGTTGACGTGCTTGTTCGCACTTCCGGAGAAACTCGAATTTCGAATTTCATGTTGTGGCAGATCAAAGGCTCGGCCGTGTATTTCACAGACCGCACCTGGCCAGATTTCAACGCACACGAACTGCACGACGCGGTAGCAGTTCTCACCAATTCGCAGTCGGCATGAGTAAGTCAGTCGCAGGCAAGGCCGCGCTTGATGCGCTTCGCAACGTCACATCTAGCTTTGACGGCGCAGAAGAGCGCCAGGGACAAATGGACATGTCCCATGCCATCGCCGAATCACTTGCTGCCGGACGATCCATCATCGTGCAAGCAGGTACCGGAACGGGTAAATCGCTTGGTTATCTCATTCCCGCCATCTTGTCGGGAAAAACGGCAGTCGTAGCAACGGCCACCAAGGCATTGCAAGACCAATTGGCGCGCAATGACTTGCCCCTGCTTCAAAGAACCATGGGCGTTGATTTCACATACACGGTCATCAAGGGACGCAGCAATTACGTCTGTCGTCAACGGCTTGCCGAAATTGAAGACAAAGAAGAACAAATTGAATTCGAAGAGATGCGCGATTCAGTCAAAAAAGAAATTGAGTCAATCATCACTTGGTCACGGCGCACCGACGATGGCGACCTCGAAGAAATGGATGTCAATCCAAGCGACCAAGCGAAAAGAGCCGTTTCCGTAGGAAGCGAAGACTGCCCGGGACGCAATAAATGCCCCTTTGGTAGTTCATGCTTTTACGAAGTAGCTCGAGAAAGCGCTCGAACGTCAGACGTTATTGTCACCAATATTCACTTGTATGGCGCACATATTGCGAGCGGCGGCAACATCCTGCCAGAACACGAGCTTGTAATTTTCGATGAGGCTCATCAACTGGAATCAACCCTCAGCCAAACCACTGGTATCGAACTGTCAGGAAACAGATTTTCTGCGCTCGGATCTGCCATCAGACAAGTAATCGCCGATGCAAATCTTACGAATCGCCTTGAAGAATCAGGTCTGAGATTCTCTGGCGCAATCGGTCCATTTGTCGATCAACGATTGCCGTTACCACTTCCATCGTCAATATCTGAACCCCTGTCCACTGCGCGCATTGAAATCAACTCTCTCATCGCTGAACTGAAAAAGATGGATGAACAGCTAGGCGAGAAACTCACCGAAAATCAAAAACAAAAGAGTCTTCGAGCTCAAACACAAGCTGCTCGTCTAGCGGAGTCCATCGATTCAGCGCTAGGTGGTCGCGAAGGATTCGTGGCCTTTGTTGAAGGTCTCCCTACAAGACCAAAGCTGCGTATTAGCCCACTACATGTTGGCGAATTACTGAACAAGAACGTGTGGGATTCTCATCTCGCTGTTCTCACCAGCGCAACAGTTCCGGTCTCAATGCCCGACCGCGTCGGCCTCCCCCTCGATGGCACAGAAGTTCTTACCGTGGAGAGTCCTTTCGACTACGCACGTAATTCGCGCCTGTACTGCAACCCCAATTTTCCCGAGGTAGGCCACCCCGACCGTGAAAATGTCGTCAACGAAGAGCTAGAGGCACTCATCACAGCCGCAGGCGGCCGAACTCTTGCGCTCTTCACCAGCAACAAAGCTCTGAATGCGGCCACCGAAGCCATGCGTGAGCGACTTCCTTTTCCTATCCTCAGCGCGACCGAGCATTCACGACAAAAACTCATCGACATGTTCATGGAAGACGAAACGGCTTGCATATTTGCCTCTTCTGGGTTCTTCCAAGGTGTCGACCTCCCTGGGCGTACTTTGTCGCTCGTCGTGCTCGACAAAATTCCCTTCCCCCTGCCCACCGATCCGCTTCTTGAGGCCCGACGAGAAGCAGTGGGGCGAAAAGATTCCTTCAATCTCATCGACATTCCTATTGCCGCAACAGCGCTGGCACAGGCCGCAGGCCGTCTCATTCGTACGGCTACAGACCAAGGAGTGGTGGCCGTACTCGATTCACGTTTAGCAACAAAGAGTTACAGGCGCTTCTTGCTCGATGTGTTGCCTCCAATGAAACGCACCATCAATCGCTCTGAAGTAGAGCAATTCTTGCGCGATATCACGCAATAACGAGTCAGTATCCCAATCGTTCCAGTCGATCGGGCTTTTGTTGCCAGTCCTTGTCAACCGCGACATGCAGTTCGAGATATGCGCCCGGTTTCATCTGGGATCGAACCGCCTGTCCCACCTTTTTCAACAACTCGCCACCTTTGCCGATGACCATTCCTTTTTGACTTTCGCGTTCAACCAAAATCTCACAACGCACTTTTGGCCATTCCCATTCAGTGACTCGCGTGGCAATTGAATACGGCAGTTCGTCTTTCAATACTGCGAGTAACTGCTCTCGCACTAACTCGGCTACCCACTGAGCTTCTTCAGTGTCAGACACCATCTCTTCGGGATAATAAGACGGTCCTTCTGGCATACGAGCCGCTAAAGCAGCCAGCAAAGCGGGCACACCTTCACCCGTTCTGGCCGACACCGGGAAGTATTCAGCAGCATTAAGAGCAGAAACAGCTTGTAACTGAGTAAAGAGTTGCTCACGAGTTGCCTTGTCGGTCTTGTTTACCACTACAAACGCGTTACGGACGTCAATGTGATCGGCCACCCATTGGTCTCCCCGACCAAATGGTTTAGTGGCATCAATCAATAAGCACACCACCTCAACATCAGATGTGCTCTCAAGAGCAGTTGCATTAACACGTTCACCAAGAGCCGTGACAGGCTTGTGAATACCTGGGGTATCAACGAAGACAACTTGAACGCCATCACCGTGATAGACGCCACGAATACGAGTACGCGTTGTTTGTGGCTTGTTTGAAACAATTGAAACTTTGGTTCCACAAATAGCGTTCAGCAAAGTTGATTTACCGACATTGGGTCGACCCACAAATGTGACAAATCCGCTACGCACGATTTCAGAGTACCCACTTTCTCGATGCTCTGTACATATTTTGTAAATCTGTCAGACTCTTGCAATGTTCGAAAACGCGTTTAAGAATCTCGATCGCAAGAAGTGGTTTGACCGCATGCAGCCACAAACGCTCGCCATAGCCACCTGGCTTCTGTATATCAACGGCGCATATTCGCTCATCGCACTGATTGACAACAATCGTTGGTCATATATGTTGCAGCGAAACTCTTTTGCCGATCTCCTATCCGTAGTCGCATGCGCCGCCTACATAGCGGGACCATTCTTAATGGCCAATGGGAAGAAGCTCGGCTGGTATGTGTCGCTCATTGCAGGCTTTTCGCCGTTTGTCCTTCGGGCATACGTGAAGTTGAGCTATGGATTCCTCAATATTCCACTCATTTGGGTCTTCAAGGGACAAAGCCTGATCAATTTTGCCTTCGAAGCTGCTCTGTGCGCCCTCCTGCTTCACGCCATGACTCGCTCATTTGTGAATCGTTGGCTCCGTTGACCACCTTCATCTGTGCAACACTTTGTCAATGGCACGACATATCGAAAACATCGCAGCGCTCAAGGCCCTCACAGGCGAACACTTGGGCTACTCGAACTACATGACAATCACCCAGGAGCGAGTCAACCAGTTTGCAGAGGCAACCGGCGACCATCAGTGGATTCACGTTGACGTTGAGAAAGCAAAGGCTGGACCATTCGGTGGTCCCATCGCGCATGGCTATCTCACATTGTCACTTGGACCAGTATTTCTTCCAGAAATCTTCTCGGTTGGCGGCATCGCTATGGGTGTCAACTACGGCGCCAACAAAGTGCGCTTCATCCAGCCAGTTCCAGTAGGAGCACAATTGCGCGCTGGCGCATCAGTGATGTCAGTTGAAGACACGGCTACTGGAGCTCGCGTCACCCTTGAAGTGACTTTTGAATGCGAAGGGGCAAAGAAGCCCTCGTGCATCGCCGAAGTCATCTTCCAATACTTCACCGCATAAGCATTAACGAACCGCTGTAGAAAAGGTCATGCTCAACGAAAGTTGGGCATGACCTTTTTTGCGAATAGCTCAAGCGTTTCAGTGCTCGGATAATCAGGAATCCAGGGGATGAAACCCGAGCAGCCTGCATCTAGGTATTTCTGAATCTTTTCACTCACCTGCTCAGGCGTACCCACCAGTGCTTTACGACGCCATTCCACCGGGTCGCCGCCCCATGCACTGAGACAACCCGCCGCCTCAACTTCGGCTTCAGTTTCACGAATGAACATTTCACTAGAAATGGTTTTCCGAATTTCATCCTCATCTCGCCCAATTGCGGCGCAGTGACCTTTGAGGATCTCACGCTTGTCAATGAACTCTTCGAGCGAACTGGCAAAGTTGGAAACATCAGCGTGCTCGGCAACGACACGCAACGTCAGTTGCTCGCCGCCACCACCAATCCAAATTGGCGGATGTGGCGCTTGCAAAGGTTTTGGATCACATTGAGCTCGTGAAAGCTTGTAGTACTTGCCGTCGTACGTTGTGTCCGGCTTCGTCCACATGGACTTCACAATCTCCACTGTTTCTTTCAACATTCCGATGCGGTCGGAGGGCTTTGCAAACTCGTAGCCGTACCCCTTGTATTCGCTTTCATACCAACCCGCCCCGATACCCCAATCGAGTCGCCCCCCAGAAATCACATCAACTGTCGATGTGATCTTTGCAAGCAAACCTGGGTTTCGATAACTGTTACAACCCACCATCTGGCCCAATCGAATGCTTGATGTACGTTGCGACATTGCCGCAATTGTTGTCCAGCACTCGAAAACTGCTTCGTGCGAGGGTCGAGGAACGTTGTGAAAGTGGTCGTACACCCACAACGAGTCATAACCAAGTTGCTCTGCCAATTCGGCAATTTCAACGGCCTTGTTCCACTTTGCCTCGGAACCTTCAATCCCTTGGAGTTCCATCTTCCAGCCTTGAGGAATGAATACCCCAAAGATGGGCTTGTGATTGGCGTTCGACATCGCTCCTCCTTTGTTGCGAAGGTTATCGTTCCTTTATGGAGCAGTTTCCACCAGCAGTTATTGGTATCGCAGAAATTCATGAAGCCATTGCAGCCACTCGGCCAGATCAAGAGTGCCTTATCTTTCGCGATAAGCGACTCACTTGGTCAGAGGTAACTACTCGCACGCGCCAATTGGCAAACTACTTCGCCTCGCAAGGATTGGGATGTTCAACGGAACGAAGTGAATTAGCGGGTTGGGAGTCTGGCCAGGATCATCTCGCTATCTATCTTCACAATGGCAACGAATACCTCGAGTCCATGCTGGGGGCTTGGAAAGCTCGAATTGCACCGTTCAATGTGAACTACCGCTACGTCGCTGAAGAGTTGGAGTATTTACTCCGCGATTCGAACGCATCCGCATGTGTGGTTCATTCTCGTTTTGCACCACTGTTGCAAGAAGTTCGCCATTCACTCCCCAACTTGCGGGTGATAGTGCAGGTGCCCGACACTTCAGACAACCCCTTACTCGACGGCGCCGTGTGGTACGAGGACGCATTAGCAGGGTCGTCAGTTGAGAAACCTGCCGCTGGATATAGCGGAGATGACCTGTACATCTTGTACACCGGTGGAACCACCGGAATGCCTAAAGGAGTTCTGTGGCGCAATGCGGATGCAGTGGTGGAATGTTTTGGTGGCTCAAAAGATGCACGCACCATTGAACAATTCGTTGCAGAAGCAAACGGAACGCTTCGAACACTGCCCAGTCCACCGTTTATGCATGGCGCGGGCCACTGGACTGCGCTTCGAACCTGGTTGTCGGGCGGAACCGTTGTTGTGCAAACTCAACCAGACAGGCTCGACCCTGATGACATTTGGGGATTAATCGAGCGAGAGAAAGTCAACTTCTTATTGATTGTGGGCGATGCATTCGCTCGGCCATTGCTTGATGGCTTGGCCTCAAACAACACACGCGATCTCACGTCGCTCCTCACGATCTTGTCCGGAGGAGCACCTCTTTCTGCCCACTTGAAAGTGGAGTTTTTGAAATTCATGCCATGGATCATGATGGTGGACGGACTTGGCAGTTCCGAAGCCGGTGGTCAACTTTCCCAAGTTGCGGCCGTTGATTCGGCCTCTACTGGCACATTCCCATGGGCTCCTCAGAATCACATTTTGTCCGAAGACCTCTCGCAAATTTTGGAACCAGGCCATGCAGAATTGGGCTGGCTCGCCAAATCAGGACGATTGGCACTTGGTTACCTCAACGACGAAGCAAAGACCAAAAAGACTTACCCAGTTGTGGAGGGAATTCGTTTTGTCGTTCCCGGAGACCGTGCCCGCCTCACTGCCGACATGGTTATTGAGCTTCATGGCAGAGACTCCGTCACTATCAATTCTGGCGGAGAAAAGATTTTTGCCGAAGAAGTAGAGGCAGCGGTCAAGGCACACGAAAGCGTGTACGACTGTGTCGTTGCTGGACGCCCAAGCGAGCGTTGGGGTAACGAAGTGGTTGCAATTGTTCGCCTCAAAGATGGCTGTACACCCGATGAGGGAGCGCTTCTTGCCGAGGCAGAGAATCACATTGCTCGATACAAACTCCCGAAGAAGTTCGTATTTGTCCCATCAATTGTGCGATCACCCGCTGGAAAAGCCGACTATCGCTGGGCGAAACAAACGGCCATTGACGCCCAGTAATTACAACGGCAGAGAACCAGTTGCAGCATTGACACTGCCGGAATCTGTCCACGACTTGATGGTGTTCTGTGCAATTCGCATTTGGTGAATTTCGTCGGCACCATCGGCAAAGCGGGCCCAACGAGCATTTTGCAACATATTGGCCAACGGCGTGTCAGTGGAATAGCCCAATGCACCGTGCACTTGAATTGCGCGGTCAATAATTCGGTTCAAACTATTGGCCACGAAATGCTTTGCCATCGACACTTCTTGTCGGAAATCTGCACCGTTGTCAATGAGGTATGCCGCATGCAGAATCATCAATTTGCACTGGTACAACTCCATTGCCGAATCAGCAATCATCCACTGAATACCTTGCTTTTCGGCGAGATACGAACCATGTGAATAACGGTTCAACGACCGGTCAACCATCATCTCAAGCGCGGTTTCAGCCTGGGCCACCCAACGCATGCAGTGAGCCAATCGAGCAGGTCCCAAACGATATTGACCGAGGCGATGACCGTTACCGCGACCACCCAGAATTTGAGAGTCGTGCACTCGCAAGTCCGTGATGACGATTTCTGAGTGACCCGTAGAGCCGTGCATGGTTTCTACTTCGCGAACATCGTTCCAGCCTTCGGTCGGAAGGTCGATGAGGAAGGCCGTATTGGCCCCACGAGACCCTTCGGGTACATCCATCTCAGTACGTGCTATGAGAATCGCAAACTGGGCCCGACGAGCGCCGGAAATGAACCACTTATGGCCATTGATAATCCACTCGTCTCCGTCCTTAATGGCGTGAGTACGAATGAGTGTGGGGTCAGAACCAGCAACTTCAGGTTCTGTCATAGCGAAACACGATGATCCAGTGCCCTTGAGCAATGGTTTGAGATATTTCTCTTTTTGTTCATCAGTAGCCCAATGATGCAACGTATGCATATTTCCCTCGTCGGGCGCATTGCAGTTAAACACCCAAGGACCGACACGGGTTTTTGCTGCTTCTGCTTGCACCATTGCAAGGGCAACGTGACCAAGCCCCATTCCGCCCACTTCTTTCGGCATGTGTGGCAGCCACAAGCCGGCTTCCACTGCTTGTCGACGAAGTTCAATGAGAGCTTTTACGTATTGCGCACGCTCTTCACCTTGCATCTCGTCTCGATGGCCAAATGGCGCCATGGCAGGTTTGATGACATTGTCTACAAAATCTCGCACTTTTGCACGAATTGCCTCATGTTCTGGAGCAAGTGTGAAATCAATCATGCCAATCCCTTCCTGTAGGTACGGTCTGGCCCATTCTGCTCGGTGAGACATGATTTCAGCGAGTTAAGCGTCTCCATCCGATTAGTTCGCTTTAACATTCACTCGTGCCTTCTCATCAACCGCAGCACCATTCGTCTTGGGACACAAATATCCTCCCGGAGGGCAAAGAAAAGGCTCGAATGGTTCAGTCCATGTTCGACGCAATCGCCCCTCGTTATGACCTTGTGAACCGCATCATGACCTTCCGTCTCGACACCAGATGGCGTCGACGGGCCGTGCGGGATCTCTCTTTGCCAGTTGGGTCTACCGTGCTTGACCTTGCCTCAGGTACTGGTGATTTGTGCATCGACCTCAAGAAGGCGGGACTCAATGCGATTTCCCTGGACCTCTCGTTCGGAATGTTGGCAAATGGGCGAAGCGAAGCTCCTCGAGCCCAAGCCGACATCTTGCAACTTCCCGTACCAAACAATTCGGTGGATGGCATCATCTGCGGTTTCGCTTTGCGAAACCTCGTAGACCTCAACACCTTTTTTTCTGAATGTGCGCGAGTCATCAAGCCAGGCGGTCGGGTTGCCCTTCTTGATGTCGGAATTCCACACAATCCCATCATCAGATTTGGAAACAACATCTATTTCGGGAAGATTGTTCCGCGTATAGGGGCACTCATTAGCGACGGAGCTGCCTATCGATACCTTCCACGAAGTGTCGCCTACTTGCCCGATCGCAATGACTTAGTCGCCATGCTTCGACGAGCCGGCTTTAGCGACGCTGAGCACCACCAACTTTCGGGTGGCCTCACACAACTCATGGTAGGCACCCGAAGCTGATGTTCTGCCGTACCTCCATTGTGCAACAGGACGTTGACCTCACCAACGTATGTGGTTCTGATGGCTTTCTCTTTGAACGGCAAAAAGTGGGTTTCGCGAGTAACGAATTGTTATTGCAGATACCAGAATCACAGATCAATGAAACGCTGACGTCCATCACAAATTTGACGCCAGAACATCCTGACCCCATTGCGTTCTCTTTGGTGCCTTTCAATCCCGAGGAGTCGGCAGTCTTTTATCTTCCCGCAACTCTATTTTCGCGAGATTCCGAAGGAGTTTCGCGCATTACGGTGATTGGCCATAGCAAAGAAGCCGCGAGTGAAGAAGCTTTGGCAGTTGCTGAGAGCCAACTTCAACATTGCGTTTCGTCGGCAATTACTACTAATACATTTACTGTCTCGCCCTTGACGGATGTCGACGCGTACCTATCAACCGTTGTTGCAGCACGCGACGCTGTCAACGCTGGTGACCTTGACAAAGCGGTCATTGCAAGAGATATTTCCGTCACCGCGACCGATTCCATAAACGTTCACAATGTTCTGGAGAGACTCCGCGCATCGTTTGGCAACAGTTACAGGTTCTCTGTGGACTCAATGATCGGAGCTTCACCAGAATTACTGGTGGAGCGAAAGGGACGAATCGTTCGAAGCCATCCACTTGCAGGCACTGCACCCCGAACCGGAGACCCGGATACTGACACGCGATTGGCCAACGAACTCATCGCCTCCACAAAGAACCAGGTCGAACATCGACTGGTTATCAACATGGTGCACGACACCCTTCTCCCGTTTTGTTCTTACCTCGATTGGGAGGCAGAACCCTCCATTGTCACTGTTGCCAACGTGCAACATCTCGGAACAGCTATCGAAGGCGCACTCACAGAACCGTCACCATCGGTGCTGGAGCTCGTTCGCCGCCTCTGCCCTACACCCGCACTCGGTGGATTTCCTTCCAAGGAAGCTATTGATTTCATTCAATGCAACGAACCAATGGAGAGACGCTTTTATGGCGGAGCTGTCGGCGTACTCGACAAAACCGGTGATGGAACATTTGCAGTTCTGATTCGATGTGCTGAATTTAGTCCTGACAAAAAGTCAGCTCGACTTTTCGCAGGTGGCGGCATCGTTGGCCAAAGCGATCCAGAATCTGAACTCGCAGAAACCCAAGCAAAATTTCAGGCAATGCTTTCGGCCATAGTGAGGCCGTAACCGCTACAGAGATTTTTCTATCTCTGAAACTATGTGGTCATTGAGAATCGTGTGCTGAGAGACGTTTGCATGTCGATCACTAACGATTTCTATCAGCATGCTTCCCCTACGTGACAAAAACTCTTGAATCTCCTTTGAAGATGAAGCCAATGCATACGGAACACCGAATGCTCGCGCCAAATCCTCAAAAGACACACCGTGTGGAGTTCCGTACAACAATTCAAATGTGTCATGGTCCACTTGAGACGCTTGCGGCAAGAAAGAAAAGATGCTTCCGCCATCGTTGTTTGACACGACAACTTTTAGCTCAATGCTTCTGTTGCTAAGTCCCAACAAGGCATTGGCATCATGGACCGCGGCAATGTCTCCGATGTACACCACTGTGGGTTTCGACGCACTTAATGCCACACCCACTGCTGTACTAACAACTCCATCTATTCCATTGGCCCCTCGATTTGAATGAACCACTACACCGGGAGTTGAAGCTCCAAACCATTCAACGTCCCTGATTGGCATAGACGAAGAAACCACAAACCTCGTCGCATCGCCCAAAGCCCGGGTGACGGCCCGAGCATTGGAAGGTTCGCTTGTGTTCCCATCGCACCACTCGTCAAGCACTTTTTGTGCAACATTCTCTGCTGCCCTCCACGATTCAATCCAATTGGCATCGACCGATTCAACCAATGCAACTGCATCATCAAATATTTGATGAATGTCTCCGATGAAATGATGTGCAACGGAATGGTCTGGATCAATCACATTTGCATAAGCCTGCAATTGGATGAGTTCCGCTCCACTGCGTGTGAGCCATTGATTGGTAACTTTTGATGCCGGTGGTTCACCGACACGTACCACTACTTCTGGCAGATGCGAATCTGCAAACTTCGTTGAACGCAATAAAGCGTCAAACGCAAGAATCGAAACATCTTCACCATTGCGTATTCCACTTCGCGCATCAGCCAAGACTGGCCAGCCAATGGCCCGCGCGAATGTTGACAACGTAGAGGGCGCGCCCTTGCCTGCTACAAAAATTCCTCGACGTCCCGAAACAACAGATACAAATGCCTTCACCGATTCACGATCAAACTGACCACCCACAACAGTGCTGGACCATTGCGTGGCACGAGGTGCAGGTAGAGGGCCTGGAACACCCAGCAATGGCTCCGCAAATGGCAAGTTCAAATGTACGGGACCAGGCCGTTGTCCTACTGCACTTGTGAAACTCTGGGCCGCCAGAGATCTCCACGATGAAATGAAACTTAGTGAAGGAACGCCTGGGTCGTGCGCCCAACGAACCATCGACCCATACAGCTTTGTTTGGTCAATTGTCTGCGGGGCGCCAACATCTCGTAGTTCTGGCGGGCGGTCTCCGGTGCACACGATCATCGGAACATTGCTGAGATCTGCCTCTGCCACGGCTCCGTGAAAATGCGTGGCCGCAGTACCCGACGTGCACAGCAATACTGCTGGGATACCAGTTTCCAATCCGATGCCAAGCGCTACGAACGATGCAACCCTCTCATCATGGAAAAGATGAAATTGAATATCTGTCCGAGCGGCCAGAGCCACTGCTAATGGAGTACTTCGGCTCCCAGGAGACACAACCGCGTGTCGGACGCCTTGGCGCACCCATTCGTCAACCAAAGTGGCGCAAAATGTGGCTGAAATGTCTCCTGGCGAACTCATTCTCCTATCGTGTCACTTATGCAGGTTGAAATCTGGTCTGACGTCGTTTGCCCTTGGTGCTACATAGGAAAAGTTCGGTTTGACAAAGCTGTCGCCACGCTCAGAAGCAAAGGTGTGACCGAAGACATCAACGTGGTCTTCAAGTCGTACCAACTAGACCCCACCGCGCCCACAGATTCTGCACAACCCGTGGTTGATGCGTACGCCAAGAAGTTCGGTGGCTCAGAGCGCGCAGTTCAGATACTTCAACATGTCACGCGGGTGGCTGCTGAAGATGGCATCGAGTTCAACATGGATATCGCCGTACGAGCCAACACGATTGAGTGTCATCGCGCCCTCCACTGGGCACTTCACACTGTAGACGTCAATGCCCAAATCACATTGAAGGAGCGGTTACTCAAGGCCTACTTCACCGATGGTTCAAACGTAGGCGATCGCGCGGTCATCGTTGAGTGTGCAAATGAAGTTGGTCTGGACGGGAATTCACTAGCAACATGGCTCAATACAGACGCTGGTTATGCCGACGTCACTGCAGATCTTGAGGGCGCGGCGATGAGGGACATCACAGCGGTTCCGTCATTTGTGATTAACGACCAATTCTTGATTCCAGGAGCCCAGGACCCCGAAGTTTTTGTCAACGTGATTGAGAAGATTCTTTCGCGTTGAAGCTTTCAGGCACAACCACAGGTCACGGGCCGTCCGTCACGTTTGTGCATGGATTTACGCAAACAAAGAAGTCATGGGACAGCGTGATAAGCGATCTCCCCGACTGGCGTTCACTTGCTATTGACGCACCTGGGCACGGTGACAGCAGGAACGGAAAGAGAAATCTTGTCGAGTGCGGAAACGATATTGCAGAGAGCATGGAACTCGGCTGCCTCGTGGGTTACTCCATGGGGGCTCGAATGTCTCTGCACACTGCCCTGCAACACCCAGAGATGGTGAACCAATTGGTGCTTATCAGCGGGACAGCGGGAATTTCCGACGCAAACGAGCGGCAGGCGCGAATTGATTCAGACGAGAACTTGGCAGATCACATTGAAGATGTCGGCGTTGCAGTGTTCATCGAAGAATGGCTCGCCAACCCCATGTTTCGGGGTCTCAGTCAAGAGAAGGCACAGATTCCGGAAAGAGTGCGTAACTCATCAGAAGGCCTTGCAAACTCTCTTCGATTCGCCGGCACTGGCACGCAACAGCCCCTGTGGGACCGTTTACACGAATTGCAGATGCCCGTTCTCCTTGTTGCGGGCCAACGAGACGCCAAGTTCGTTCAATTAGCCGAACGAATGCATCAACTCATTCCGTCATCATCGCTACACATCATCGAGGAATCAGGCCACACGGTTCACCTAGAAAATCACGATGAATTTGTGAAGGTGCTGCGTCATTTTCTGTTAGGAGTGCAGCGCAACTACTAAGCCAACGCTATACGTGATAGCCAATATCAATTGTGCACGCCCCACCGCACCCAGCACAGGAATAAGTTGTGCACCTTTTGCGCCCCTGCCGATGTCGTTGAGCGCTGGTCGAACCGCAATGATCCCCACGAGCCCCGTAAGCGCCATTGGGCCAGCAGTAAATCCTGTAGCAATGATGCAGGCTGCTGCTACCACGATAAGGATTGCGAAAAATTTGCGTGTCCGTATGTCTCCCAGCCGTACGGCAAGAGTGTTCTTATTTGCGATCGTGTCCCCAGGGATATCACGCAGATTGTTCACAACTAACAGTGCGCACGCAAATATTCCGACCGCCACACTGGCAATAATGGCGGTGTCGGAAACATGTTCGACAACTACGTACTCGCTTCCCACCGTTGCCACCACACCAAAGAACACAAAAACGAACAGTTCTCCAAAACCTGCGTAGCCATAAGGACGAGGACCACCCGTATAGGTCCACGCAGCAACTATTGCCGCTGCACCCACAGCAATGAGCCACAGCGACGTTGCAAATGCGAGAACACTTCCAGCCACGGCAGCAACGAAAAAGGAAAGAAGAGCGGCTCGCTTTACCGACGAAGGGCTGGCAGCACCCGATCCGACCAATCGCAATGGTCCAACTCGCACCTCATCGGTGCCACGTATCCCATCGGAATAGTCGTTTGCGTAATTCACTCCAACCTGAAGGGCAAGACTGACAATTCCGGCCAAGAACAGCCTCCACCACACGGCTCCAACGGCGGCACTAGCGCACGCACCTCCAATGGCGACAGGCACAATCGCTGCTGGCAGCGTGCGAGGACGCGCCCCCAACAACCACTTCTTTGGTCCAAGATTCGCAGGGTTCACAGCAGAGGTCATATCCACAAGTGTCGCACGATGCGTACGCTGAGAGCGTGAACGAACTCGTGTGCCTCGATCTTCCCTTGGGTCCACGATTTGTTGACCGCATTAAGCAGGCGTGGGACAACGGAGATGCCATTTTTCCCCTAGACCAACGACTGCCACCTGCTGCGCGCGATCAGGTACTGACATCCATTGACCCCACCATCATCTTCGACGGTGACGTGGATACCTCACGCAAGGGCACTCCCGTCGAATCCGGCGATGCAGTGGTGGTTGCCACTTCGGGCACTACCGGGTCACCCAAGGGTGTTGTGCTTACTCATCACGCAATTACCGCTAGTGCGTTGGCAACTTCGAATCGTCTGCAAGTTGGCAGCCGTGACACATGGCTGGCATGTCTTCCGCCCGCTCACGTCGGTGGTTTATCTGTGGTGCTTCGTTCGTTGATCATGGGGACTCCCCTTATTACTGCTCCACAGTTTTCCGTCGAGTCATATAACGAAGCCGCCAACAACGGTGCAACATTGGTCTCCCTCGTGAGCACAGCCCTACACCGCGTCAATCCATCCCTTTATCGCACCATTCTTTTGGGTGGGTCAAAGCCTCCCGCCAATCGACCGCGTAATGCTGTCACCACATACGGGATGACCGAAACCGGAAGTGGCGTTGTGTACGACGGACTTCCTTTAGATGGCGTAGAAATCAAGATTGTTGATTCTGTAGTTCATCTTCGTGCTCCGATGTTGTTGCGGTCGTACCGAGACGGAACAAACCCGCTCGACAACAGTGGTTGGTTCAGAACTGGCGATATTGGATCGTTGAAGGACGGTCGTCTGTCGGTTCAAGGCCGCGAGGGCGACCTCATTATCACCGGCGGAGAAAACGTGTGGCCAGAATCCGTGGAAGATGTCATTCGACAACACCCGTTAGTTCACGATGTTTGCGTCGCAGGGGTTGCCGATCCGGAGTGGGGCCAACGAGTGACGGCATGGATAGTTTGCGGTGATAGCGAGCTGGAACTCCTCGAAATACGAGATTTTGTGAAACAACAACTTCCCGCTCATTGCGCACCGCAACGGATAGTCATCGTTAATGAAATCCCGCGCACGAATTTGGGCAAACCAAAGCGCACCCAACTGGCTGCATTTATCGATTAATTAATCACGCACGTCAGGCATGGTGGGCTTTACGCGGACGCTAGTAATGCGTCGGCCCTCCACCGACTCCACCACAAATGACCAGCCGTCAATCTCAACTGATTCACCCTGCACAGGAACATGTTCAAAGGTGCCAAAGAGAAAGCCTGCAAGCGTGTCGTACTCGGTGTCTTGCAACGAAAGGTCAAAGCGCTCATTAAATGTGGACAAGGAAATGCCGCCGTCAACAAGAGCTTCACCATTAGGAAGCACTGCGATCTCCGGATCTTCTGCATCGTGCTCGTCCACAATCTCGCCCACCAGCTCTTCTAAGCAATCCTCCAGCGTGAGCAGGCCAGCAATCGAACCATATTCGTCGGCCACAATCGCCATATGGAAGTGATCACGTTGCATTTCGCGCATCAATTTGGCGACAGATTTATTCTCGGGAAGCACAACTGCAGTCCTTACGAGGGTGTCAACAATGTGCGATCCATTCCCTGCCCGTATGGAACGCATTAAGTCTTTCGCATACACAATTCCGAGCACGTCTTCTCGACCTTCAGAATCCTCGAGCATCACCGGAAGCCTGCTGACTCCATGCTCAAATGCGACATCAAGCGCAGCGTCAATTGTTGCCCCAGCATCAACACTGATGATGTCTGGGCGAGGAATCATGATCTCACGCACCACAGTGTCACCGAATTCAATAATTGATTCGATGAGTTCACGTTCTTCGTGCTCGATGATTTCCTCTTCGGCGGCAGCCTCAACGATTCCTAGAAATTCTTGTTCTCCAACGAAAGGACCCTGCTCAAGGCCCTTGCCCGGAATGATGATGTTGGTCAGCCCAATGAGCCCCCGAGAAATCATTCGTAACGGCCAGAAAGAAACCAAGAGGCCCGTAAATTTCGAACTCGAGAGTGCTGCGCGATCAGAGTTCATGATTGCGTATGTCTTCGGCACTGCTTCGGCGAACACAAAGAACACCACCACGTTCAGAACCACACCGATAGCGACTCCTGCAGGACCAAACAAACGGCCCGCAACCACACCAGTCAGAGTTGCTTGCACCGTTTGGCTCACATTGACAGCCAACAGCAGGGGGTTCACCCAACGTTCAGGATGCGTAACCAGTGCCAACAGAGCTTGTCCACCCTTTGCCCCGGAATCAGCAAGGGCCTGGGCTTTTGGTTTTGACACTCGCGACAAACCCATTTCTGCGATGGACAGAAAGATGAGGAAACCAAGCAAGATCAAAATCGTGATGAGCATGAACCAATCGGCCGAGGTTGGAGTTGCCGAAATCATTCTGAATGTTCCTGACGAAAGTTGCTAGGTGGCGGGCCACCCCAATGATGTTCTTGCAAAATGGCCAACTCCCTTGATCGCATCTCTATTGCATCGCTCTCAATTGCGTGGTCGTATCCAAGTACGTGAAGGACACCGTGCACTACAAGTAACGCTATTTCATCGTCGAAATTCCCGGCGTGTTCTGGGGCCTGAGCGAACGCAACCGTCGGGCAAATGAGAACGTCGCCAAGAAGCGTGGGAACGTCATCATGGTCAGGATACGGACGAGCCGGTCCAGAAGACAATGCGCCTGGCCCTTGTGCCTCGCCCACTTCAACTCCGTCTAACGGAAATGAAAGAACATCAGTGGGGCCCGTCTTGCCCATATGTTCAGAATTCAAATCAGCAATCGACTCTTCATCAATGAAATAGAGAGACAATTCGCACGCACCTCGCACGCCTTCACTGAGCAGGGCTTTCAATGCGAGAGATCTCCAACGCGAGATATCTATGGGATGCGTGTTCTGTTCATCAGAACAGAACACCTCGGGAACTCCATCACCACCGGCGCGACGTGGAGCATCAATTCTTGGACGAGACTCAGCCACGAGGTGATGGTCTCTTTTGTGAAGGTGTACCGCCGCGATCGCTAGACCTCTCGTACGCCGCAACGATGTCAGCAACAATGCGGTGTCGAACGACGTCGGTTCCATCTAAGTAGACAAAACCGAGCGAATCGATGCCACCAAGCTTCTTTTCCAATCCCACCAGTCCACTTCGGCCATCGGGAACATCAATTTGAGAAATATCACCGGTGACCACCACCTTTGAGCCGAAACCAATGCGAGTGAGAAACATCTTCATCTGCTCTGGCGTGGTGTTTTGGGCTTCGTCCAAAATAATGAACGAGTTATTCAAAGTACGACCGCGCATGAACGCGAGTGGAGCAACTTCGATTGTCTGCCTCTCAATTAATTTTTGAGCGGCTTCCGCATCGACCATGTCATACAGTGCGTCATATAGCGGGCGCAGGTACGGATCAATTTTGGCCATCAAATCGCCAGGAAGAAATCCAAGACGTTCACCCGCTTCCACGGCGGGGCGAGTGAGAATGATGCGCTGCACTTGACGCGCATGAAGAGCTTGTACCGCCATTGCAACAGCCAACCAACTCTTGCCGGTTCCTGCTGGGCCAATTCCGAAGGTCACTGTGTTCTCGCGAATGCAATCGACATAACGCTTTTGACCCGCAGTCTTTGGTCGAACCATACGACCACGCGAACCCTTCAAGATGTCGTCGGTGAGTACTGTGCTCGGCCGTTGCTCTGCACGCACCATCACAATGCTTCGGTCCATCACTGACTGATCAAGGCGCTCTCCGCGTTGTAACAACAACACCATTTCCTCGAACAGTTTGCCCACTTGATGAGAACGCGGTCCGGTGCATTGAATTTCGTTGCCGCGAACCGTGACTGCAACATCGGGGAATGAATTCTCGACTCGACGGAGCAACTCGTCACGTTGACCCAGCAATTCGGGCATGAGGTGTGTTCCCGGCACAACCACGGTGACGGTAGGGGCGATGGTGGACATTTCACATCATGCTACTCACGAGACCGTATTGACTCATTCCCCGTCAAAAGTCAGGCTTCGTAGTACCTTCTGCAAGGTGCAGGACGCCCATTTAGAGCCAAACGGAAAGATGGACATCCGTGCGTAAAGTTCTGAGTTTCTCCGCCTGGCTTTTTTCCTGCAGTGCTGTTGCGCTCGGAATCGGCCACGCCTGGACTTCGATCGAACCAGTCACGATATTTCTCAGTATTTCTGGTGGATTATTTACCGCAGGGTTGTTGGCAGGGATCTTCATCAACAGAACACCGGTATTTCTGTCGTTCTGCAGCTCCATCACAGTCGGTTGCCTCGTATTCGCGCTGGCTCTGCCGTCAGACACTGACCAACAGCGGCTGCTGACCGAGCTTCTCTTCTCCATCTCTCAGGTATCACTTGTGGGATCACTTGCGTCTGTTGTACGTCAGCGCTGGGGTTCGCGATTGCAACAAGTCACAGCAGACGGGCTCATCATTGCCATCGGGGCCTGGCTCATTTCATGGGTAGTTCTGGTGCGTCCCTCTATCGCCGCTTCCGCATCCAGTCCCCTTACAATTACGCGTGGCGTCACCGTTGCGATGGCCATGGTGGTGGTGTTTCTTCTGGCCCTCTTGCTGTTTTCCGATTCGCGACCAACGATGTCGTCAGCATTCATGGGACTAGCCGTGGGACTCAACATTGTCGCCATCATGTTGAGAGCACTCGCAAACAGGGGCGACACCAACCTCTCGTTGCACACCGCACACACTCCCCTCATCATGTCGTTTGCCTTCGCTGGGTCGGCGTTTCTGCACCCCTCGTCTCGGTCAATCGTTTCAGCGGGAGTTCAAAGAATCTCTCCACCTCTTATGACTCGTCTTGTCAGCACAACCAGTCTCTTGGTCATACCCATTCTTGTAGTTGCACTCACAGACTCCGACGGGACTCAAGACCGAGTAGTCCGAACCGTCTCTGCGGGGGTGCTTGCGGTGGCGGCAATGTCACGCATCATCCAATCCGTACGCGCAAACGCCCGAACCCAAGAGCAACTAATTCGCAACGCCCTCACCGACTCACTAACAGGACTTCCCAACCGAATTTTGATGTTGCAACACATTGAAGACGCGATTGCCATGTCGCACCATTCAGGGAAGCTCCCAACGGTGCTCTTTATTGACGTAGACCGATTCAAGAACATCAACGACAGCCTGGGACATGCAACTGGTGACGACGTGTTGACGCATGTGTCACGTCGACTCCTTGCGGCCATTCCCGACACCGCCACGGTTGGACGCATTGCTGGCGATGAATTCGTGGTTCTGCAGCCAGACGTTGGATCTTCCACTCAGGCCGTCGTATTAGCCGAACACATTCTTGACGCATTCAGAGATCCGATCATCGCGGCGGACGGCGACATGTTTGTCACCGCGAGTATCGGCGTGGCCTATGCACCCAAAGGTGTGCCACTGACGGCAGATGATCTCATGCGGCACGCCGATACCGCCATGTATAGAGCAAAAGATGCTGGTCGCAACTGCATCGCGTTGTTTGACGACACAATGATTGAATCAGTGACAAAACGTCTCGAAGTAGAAACAGCTCTTTACAGAGCGCTTGAGCGAAACGAATTGCTGCTGATGCATCAGCCAATTGTTGACGTAAATCTTGGCGTCGTGGTCGGATTTGAAGCACTGATGAGATGGGACAGAGGCGAGGCCGGCATGGTGTCACCCGTTGATTTCATTCCCATTGCCGAAGAAACCGGAACGATTGTTCCCCTCGGCTCATGGGCTATCAATGACTCACTTCAGCAACTTCGCCGCTGGATAGACACGGACGTAGTGAGCCCCGCCACCACAATGAGCGTGAACGTTTCACCACGCCAGTTGCACGACCCACAATTCGTCACCGTGGTAAGTGATGCATTGAAAGCATCCGGCATTCCCGCCGAGCAACTCTGGCTCGAGGTCACCGAAACAATCATGATCACTGAGCCTGCACAAGCCCTCTCGTCCCTGCAACGTCTCAATACGTTGGGAGTAAGAATCGCAATTGACGATTTCGGTACCGGATACTCCTCGCTGTCACTTCTCCAGCAATTTCCTATTCAATGCATCAAGATTGACCGGGCGTTTGTCCAGCACCTTGTGGAGGAGAAAGGCTCTCACAGTTTGGTGCGCACGATCATCGCCATGGCCGATGCACTGATGGCCGATGTTGTGGCCGAAGGCATAGAGAATCCTGAACAACTAGCCATTTTAAAATCGCTGAACTGCCAAAAGGCTCAGGGCTACTACATCAGTAAACCAGTCTCAGTGACGGATGTTCCGAGAACAGTTGCACAGATTCATGAATCGAATCTGTGGCGGACAAACTCCTGATTATCTATTGGGGCTGACCCACGCGAGTAAGAACGCCGTTCGGTGATCGCACGTACATCTCAATAATGTGCTTTCCACTCGTCAAAAGTGTGTAATCAAGAATTGCAGTGAACGCTGCCACACCCGAAGCGTTTGAAAGTTCACCGACAACACCAGCGCCAATTCCGTCAACGGCCACAATCCCTTCAGTTCCGGATTCAAGTTGACCATTCACTTGAACCGATCCTGTGACCAGCGACGGAACTGCCGAACCTCTCGCATCAGAGACCCGATCAAACCATTTTTTCTGAAGCAACTTCCAACCAGTCACCGATTGGCTAACAGCAACGTCAGGCAATTGCGTACCAATGAGAGATGCGGATTGGCCAACCGCTGCAACCTTTCGAGCTGCACCTACATTCGAAACAATTTCGTTGTAGTGAGCGGCACGTTCGCGTGCATCGGCAAAGCCACCAGAAAGATCGCCGCGTTGGCCCGTTGCCGACACCACGTATCTATGATCTCGATGAGGGCAATCATTCATCAGGGACTTGCCATTAAATTCCCAATTTGTTGTGGTGTTTGTGACATCGATGATGGTTGGCAATAGGTCCAGGTTCGTAGATGCACAATCGGTGATTGCTGCCGTCATCTGATTCGGATACTTAATGAATGTGGGAATTCGATAAATGTCAGCGACCTGCTGCTGATCAACGAAGTCTGTATGTCGTTGCGGCATCTCGGGAATAAAGGAAATCCCATGGTCAGCCGTCAAGATCAACATTGTTGAATTCCAACGAGGCGATGCCTTCAGAATTTCAATCGTCTGTTTAATGACGGCATCAACTGCCGCCACTTGATACAGATATGTCTGGTACTCATCTCGAATTCCATCTAGTGATTGTGGATTCGCCGTAGAGATCGTGGGTGAAAGCGGCGCAACACGCAAGTCGGGTGTCAAACGCCAGGGAGCGTGTGGCATGAGTGCGTGCACCACTGACACTTGTTGTTCTGAAATCTTTACAAACTTCTGCGCTGCCGTGAGCACAGCCTCTGGCTGACTCAATGCTCCGTGGGTGTACTGCTCTTTGAATTTGTTGGCCACTGCTCCAAAACCACCCCACGCACCTTCAACAGACGGAATTCGTTTTCTGAGCGCAGGTGGAAAAATTCGCTGGCCGTATACGTAGCTGGCATCTCGAAAAAATGACTTAAGGCGGGATGGATTGAAAGAAAGCTTTGATTGATCTTTCTTAGGGCACACCTTGATCGGGCACAAACTTGTGACTGGCTCAACACCGCTCACTCGAACTTTCTCGCCGAACAAAGTAAAGACATTCTTCGGATAGGCGGTAATAAAGGGCGCAGCAGTCTTTGATGGAATTTGTGATGACAAAATTGCTGGAACCGCTTGGTGCGTGAAATTTGATGCAGCCACATTGTTTCGATACCAGGTTGATAATGATGCCAATTCTGCGAACCCAGGGAATCGTTCTGCATTGATCGAACCGTCTGCACTCAAGAGCGGTGCCATTGCGAATTCATCGAGCACTATTTGAAAAACCGACACGTCCTTGTTGCCCACTACCGCATCCGACTTTGGACCTTGTGACTGCAACAAGATTGGTTGCAACTGCAAGGTGGCACTTCCGAGAACCGCAACCGCCAAAACCGCCAACCAACGCGACCACTCTCGTGCCCACTTTTTCTTGTCATAGAAATACGGCACGGCTAATGCCAGAGCACACGCAATTGCGAGAGACCCAGCATCGCCAGAGATATGCGCCCATCGAGCTACTGCTAAGCCGCTAAGGAACGAAAAACCCCCCACCAACAGAAGACGCATTGACTCGTTCACCTTCGGTCCAAAGAACGCACTCACCCGATCGAGGAGCAGTGCACCCAATGCCGGAGCAATCGTGACTATGAGCAAGAAAAGCGCAGTCTCTAAAGGCGACAACTTGGCGGTGGAAAAGACGGTGGAATTCTTTCCGTACAGGTCAAGCAATGGTTGCGATATGCCAACTGTCGACAACGCCAGATAAGTGAGAAAGTGCTTACGAATCACCCTCTAACCTTGCCACAATGGTTGAGTGAAGTTCCTTTCTCGCCACGCACGGATTGTTGTGGTCGTCATCGTGGTGTTGATCGGAGTACCTATTTTCCGGCCGCAGACTACAAACGCATCCATCGCGGTCAATGGGCAGGACACTTTATTGGTCATTGGCGACAGCCTCACAGTGGGCACCTCATGGTTCGGGTCATTACGGACAAAGACCGAGGCGCTGAATATTTGGCCGATAGTTTCTATCGACGCGAAAGTTGGCCGCCTGGCAACCGAGGGAGCCTTCGTTCTGCGAAAGAAAATGACCAGCCGTGTAACGGCGGTGGTTATTGCCCTGGGTACCAATGACATGATTTCGCGTCGCGATCCCCTGTATCCACCTGGCGCCATTGACAAAGTGATGGAGCAAACCAACGATCTTCCGACGTTGTGGTTCAACGTGAAATTCTCACCAACAGGCCGTGGAGATTGGCGTTCGCGCGGATTGCGATTCAATCGAGCTTTACGCGCAGCCCAAGAGCGATGGCCCAATCTGGTCATCGCCGATTGGAATAAATCATTCGTCCCTAGTGGAAAAAGTAGATACATCGCTGACGGTGTCCACCTCAGCGTCTCGGGCTACAAAACCCGCTCCCTCTTTATGGCCAAAGAGCTCCGCAATTTCGGCACCCAGATCGTGAATGTCACTAGCACCACTTCAACCGTTGCCACCACCACCTCGGCCCCCACGACCACAACCACATTGGCAACGCCACCGCCCTCAATTTCAACAACAACAACAACAACAACAACAACAACAACAACAACAACAACAACAACAA
>CAYSPE010000024.1:0-25154 GCA_964432845.1 uncultured Bifidobacterium sp. | reverse complement strand
CAATCGCTAGGACTTTCCTTCACGGGTGATGTTTGTTTATTGGCCGATGTTGAACTCATCGTCCATGGCTCCACCCCTGGATTGCATGGCTGGACCATCGCATCCAATTCTCATGCCTCCTCAGAGACGCATCTCGAGATCGATGGCATTCCCACCACTCTCGTGGCAAGCGCACCCGCGTATCCCACGCACTCCACTATTGCTGGCCAACGCATCACCGGTCTCGACCATGTGGTGGTCAACACCAACGACCTCGACCGTACATGCGGGGCAATCGAGTCGGCGCTTGGTCTTGAAGTGCGTCGTGAGCGCGTCGTCGGAAATGGTGTCGTGCAGCGTTTCCACAAACTTGAGAACACCATCATCGAAGTTGTGACAGGACCGCACATCACCGGTGACACAGCGTCATTGTGGGGCATGGTCGCAAGCGTCGACGACTTGTTTGATCTTGCAGGGCACTTGGGTGACGGCATCACGTCGCCACCAAAGAAAGCAGTGCAAGCTGGCCGCTATATCTCCACCGTGCGTGGTTCGGTGGGCCTCGGTATTCCGTTCGCGCTGATGACGCCTCACGTACGCGCCGACTAATTAATTGTCGTCTTCGTCGCCGTTGAGTGAACGCAAGAACTGTTGGCCTTCATCGCAACTGTCGGCAATGGGGCACCAGCGACATTGAAATCCGCCGCGCTTGTCTGGCTCGCGAGTTTTCAATACCAAGTCGGCAATAAGCAGTGTTCCGTGTGCGGTACGACGAACTGCTGATTGCAGTAGTCCCTCGGTTACATCTTCGTCGTCGAGTCGGGCAGAGTCGAGTGAGTACGAACCAAGTCGGCGAGGTGGCCGGCGACTGCGCAACGTTTCAATGAGCGCATAGAAACGCAAATCATCGCGGTGCGTTGGGGTGAGGCGACCTGTTTTGAGATCGATGAGAACTTTGCGACCGTGTGCACCTAACACCAAATCCATTCGTGTGGTGTACAGAACGGACCCGCCGAACAAGGAATACGACGCGGAATATTCCACCATGGGTCGCCACGCTGGCTTAATTGAAGGGAAGCATTCCAAGAAGTTGGTGACTGCGCCAACAACTGCTCCTCGCAACTCTGCATAATCGTGCGCGGGCAAAGTGGCAATGAATTCAGATGCGCTTTCGCGTGGGTTTTCGGCAACGCTCACCATTGCTGCATCAACAACTTCGGCGGGAATAATCGGGCCGCGCCAATTGAGCAACAACTCAATGGCTTTGTGCGCAATGGTGCCGCGCACTGTGTTGATATTCCATGCGAAAGCAGCTTCACGCTGCAGCATGTGATACTTCTCGCATCCGTGAACTGTGGCGATGTGGTGTTTGTTGACGCGTAATGGTTGGTCTGCAGTGAACAATCCGTTGAGCGGCGCGAGAGCTTCTTCTAGCTGTTGTTCGATATCGGTGACAACAGAGTCGGGCAGTGGTTGCCAGCCCTCGGGAATACCAAGTGCGTTGAGTACGGCTTGCTGCAATGAGTTGAGTTCGGTATCCACGACGACTCCACCATAGAGGCGGGGAGTGGCACCAACTGATGAAGTTGCGTGAAGGGATTGTTGCATCACCCCTTTGGCACGATGTGTCCATGACCCCATCGGCCACTATGCAATTCACCGCCGCAGCGCGCGTACTTGCACAAGCGGCGGGCGAATGCGGGTTAGTGGTGCCAGGTTTTCGTAGTCCTCCACGCATTGTTGGTGTCAACCGCACCATTCGTCGTGCTGCATCGGGCGAGGGCGGAGTTGTGGCTGTGCGATTGGTCGATCGTCCGTTGGCGGTCATCTTGGGCGACATGATCGAAGGAGTCATTGTCATTAATGGGCTCAATCCCACCGAGGCTGACCGTGTGCGCACTCACTTGTGGTCTGTTATGTCGCAATTTGCTGCCGCCGAAAATTCTGCACAACGCGTCGCGTAAGCGTGTATTGCTTTCATTAGTCGTACAGCACCCCTAGGTCGTATCCTGAAAGCCGTTCCTGCCCGGATGGCGGAACTGGCAGACGCAGGGGGCTTAAACCCCCCGGAGGGCAACCTCTTGCGGGTTCGATTCCCGCTCCGGGCACCAAATGGTTCGCACAAAGGTGCCAGATGCGTGGCACGATTCAGGACATGATTTCCGCTGACCGCTTCTCACTCGAGGCAATGCTGGCCGACTTAGAAGCATTGGTGTCGTGTGAGTCGCCATCAAGAGATGTGGAGCGTCTCACGGTGCACGCACGCTTGGTGGCTGGTCTTATGGTCCGGTTGTTGGGATCTGCTCCCGAGCTCATCGATTCTCCTGTGGGCCCCCACGTTCACTGGAAAGGTGGCGGTGAGCCCAAGGTGCTCATTCTTGGTCACCACGACACGGTGCATCCGGTGGGCACGTTGGCACGATTGCCATTTGCGGTTGCTGATGGCAAGGCTTCTGGTCCCGGCGTGTTCGACATGAAGGCGGGCATTGTGCAGGCCATTCACGCGGTTGCTGCATTGGAAGACAAGACGCATGTAGAGATTTTGTTCACTGCAGATGAAGAAATTGGATCGCATGCATCACGCGCGTTGCTTGAAGAACGTGCACTTGCTTGTGGCGCTGCATTGGTATTGGAACCAAGTGCAGATGGCGGTGCCTTGAAGATTGGTCGCAAGGGCACCGGCACGCTCACACTCTCTATCGAAGGCCGCGCTTCGCACGCAGGGTTGGAACCAGAGAAGGGAATCAATTCACTGGTGGAACTGGCCGTACTCATTCCGCAGATCGTTGCCATTGCTAATCCCGAACTTGGAACCACCATTACGCCCACACTCGCATCATCGGGTACTGCCGACAACGTGGTGCCAGCGCTCACAACATGCGCGGTTGATGTACGTGTAGCGATTCCATCTGAGAAGCCTCGAGTGGAAGCGGCGTTTGCTGCATTGAAGGTGCAACACCCAGAAGCACGTTTAACAATCAGCGGTCAAATTGGTCGACCACCTATGCACGAATCTGCGGCAGCAGAGTTGTTTGCCATTGCGCAACAAGCGGCCGTTGCTTCTGGCATTGAACACCTCGACGGTGTCGTGGTGGGTGGCGGTTCTGATGGCAACTTCACAGCGGCAGTTGGCGTGCACACTCTCGATGGATTGGGTGCAGTTGGCGGTGGTGCACATGGCGACACCGAACATGTGATTGTTTCCACCATGCCCTCACGGGCAGCGTTGCTGGCTGGTGTGTGTCAGCTCTTGGGGTCAATGGCCAAGAGGCCGCCACTAGTGAGCGTGCCTGCTTCGCGATAAACGTTCAACTTGGTGCGACTGTCGTCGATATCCAAATTGCGCATGGTGAGTTGGCCAATGCGATCAAGTGGGCCAAACGCAGCATCTTCCACGCGTTCCATGCTTAAACGCTCGGGAGCGTAGGTGAGGTTGGGGCTCGTGGTGTTGAGAATGCTGTAGTCATCTCCGCGACGCAAACGAAGTGTGACTTCGCCGGTGATTGCCGTGCCTACCCAGCGAATGAGTGGTTCGCGCAACATGAGTGATTGCGGATCAAACCAACGTCCTTCATACAGCAATCGACCAAGTCGACGACCCATGGTGCGGTAGTTCTCTTGTGTTGCTTCGTTGTGAATGCCGGTGACCAAGCGCTCGTATGCAATATGCAACAACGCGAGTCCCGGTGATTCGTAAATGCCGCGGCTCTTTGCTTCGATGATGCGGTTTTCGATTTGGTCGCTCATGCCGAGACCATGGCGACCGCCAATGGCATTGGCTTCGAGTACCAAATCGACTTGAGTAGCAAATTCGCGACCGTTGATGGCCACGGGGAAGCCTTCATGGAAACGGATGGAAACTTCTTCTGCAGCAATCTGCACATCTTCACGCCAGTGAGCAACGCCCATGATGGGCTCCACGATTTCCATGCCGGTGCTCAACTCTTCCAGCAGTTTTGCTTCGTGTGTTGCGCCCCAAATGTTTGCATCGGTGGAGTACGCCTTCTCGGCTGATGCCTTGTACGGAAGATTGCGCGAGGTGAGGAACTGGCTCATCTCGGTACGGCCACCCATTTCGTTGACAAATGTGGGGTCGAGCCATGGCTTGTAAATGCGCAGTGCTGGGTTCACCATGAGGCCGTAGCGATAGAAGCGCTCGATGTCATTGCCTTTGTATGTGCTGCCATCGCCCCAAATATCGACGCCGTCTTCTTGCATGGCGCGCACCAACAATGTGCCGGTGACGGCGCGGCCAAGGGGGGTGGTGTTGAAGTAGGTCTTGCCAGCGGTGGAAATGTGGAACGCACCACATTGCAATGCAATGAGGCCCTCATGCACCAACTCTTCGCGACAATCAATGAGGCGAGCAATATCTGCACCGTATTCCTTGGCCTTGGCGGGAATACCGGTGAGATCTGTTTCGTCGGGTTGGCCCAGATCGGCGGTGTAGGCACAGGGCACGGCGCCCTTCTCGCGCATCCATGCAACTGCAGCAGAGGTATCGAGACCTCCGGAAAATGCAATACCTACGCGTTCGCCAACGGGGAGTGTGGTGAGGACCTTCGACATGCCCTCAACGGTACTGCCGAGCAACCAAAACTAAGGCGATGGATTGCATCAGGGCAGCAAATCCGACAACACACAAGGCAATTGCCACGCCAGGAGAAGTGGCCAAATCGGGTATCGCAATGGCGATGAGGGCGAGAGAGCAGACGACCGAGGTGGAAACTGCACTGCGCGAACGCCAGAAGGCTCCTTCGAGTGGTGCAATCATGATTGCGGCTGGAACCACGATGTAGAACGTGGGGACATCGTTATTGGGAGCGCCAAGCCACCACATGGGCCGACCCACCATGCGGCTTGATACTGCAATGGCAATCACGCAACAAATCACCGCGATCCATGTGGCAATGGTGATGCCCCTCCACGGAAATCCGGGGCGGCCATATTTCGCCAGATGTTCATTGCGGTCCATGACGACACGGTAGTCATTTACTAATGAACTTCAGGGGCACCACCACTAGCCTGAAGAGTCCATGGAACAAGTCCCGTTCAAGAAGCTCAGCGTTTTCTTTCCCATGTGGAACGAACAGGACTACATCGAACGCGCCATTGATGCTGCTCGCGAAGAATGTCTTGACCTGCAGGCTGGTGGCGACATTGTTGATTACGAACTCATCATCATTGACGATGCATCCACCGACCGCACTCCAGAAATAGCAGCGCAACTGGCGGCCGCCGATTCGCACATTCGTGTAGTGCGTCACCCTGAAAATCGCAAGTTGGGCGGCTCGATGAAATCTGGTTATGCCGCGGCAACCGGTGACGTGGTGTTGTACACCGATGCCGACCTGCCATTCGATATGCACGATGTGCACAAGGCAATGCGGCTCATGCGCTATTACGACGCCGACATTGTGAGCGCGTACCGCTTCGATAGAACGGGTGAGGGTTATGTACGCACCGTCTATTCGTTCTTCTACAACTTGCTTGTGCGTATCTTGTTTGGTACTCGTAAACGAGACATCAACTTTGCATTTAAGTTGTGTCGCACCCGCATCTTTAATCACGTGCAGTTGAAGAGCGAAGGTTCATTTATCGATGCTGAATTAGTGGTGAAGGCTGAAAAATTCGGCTATTCAGTTATCCAGTTCGGCACCGACTATTTCCCACGCACCCGTGGTGTCTCCACCTTGTCCTCGCCGTCGGTCATCATCAAGATCTTGCGTGAAGCCCGTGCTTTGCGCAAAGAAATACGCGGAATCAAGCCCGTTTTGTAGCGCTTGGCCCCCGAAGGGCGAGGCGCTTTCTTCGTTGATAGCGTTTCTAAGTCGTGAGTGAGCCGTTCAACCCTGAGGATGCGCATCTGCCATTCGATGACCCGAATGAGCTCGTTCCGCACGTCTCATGGTGGGTTCATTGGCGCCCCGCAATTTTGTCTGGCTTGCTGTTCTTGGCTGTGGTGGGCGGCATTGTCGTGTCGCGTCAACAAAATGCGGTACCAGTCACCACGACCACCACAACCACATCCTCGGTGCCCGTCGACTGCGTCACTTGTTATCCCATCACTCGTATTTTGAAGAAGCACTCAAAAGGCGAAGACGTGCGTCGTCTGCAGCAACGTCTAAAAGATCTGCACTTCGACCCAGGCGCAATTGACGGTATCTACGGTGGCGACACCATGATGGCTGTATGGGCATTTCAGGGTCTTGTTATGAAGCTTCCAGAAAACACAACGGTCGACTTTGTTACTCCTGCTTTGTGGGAAGTGATGCGCGGCGATGTTTTTATTACGCCTCGTCGTCAGCCGGGTACGCCGCGTCACGCCGAGGTGTATTTGCCAGAACAAGTAATGGCGGTGTTTGAAGGCACAAAGGTATTGCTGGTCACTCACGTATCCACCGGAACCGGTCAGCAATGGTGTGAAGAAGTCACCATTTCGCCCGGCGAAGATGGAAACGAAAACGGGAAAGAACCCATCAAGACCGGTGTATGTGGCGTGGCCAAAACACCAGGTGGCATCTATTACTTCTACATGCGGAAATTGGGTACGCGTGAAAGCAAGTTGGGAACCATGTGGAACCCCATTTATTTCAATTTCGGAATTGCGGTGCACGGCGCAATGGAAGTTCCGAAGTATCCGGCATCACACGGCTGTGTGCGTATTCCGTTGTTCATTTCGAACTATTTCCCGGCGTTGGTGAAATACAACGACCGTGTGTACGTATTTGACGGAGTGAAAGAGCCCGAAGAGTATGGTTCGCAGCCACCAGAGTGGGACAAGCCGGATCCGAACTACACCACCACCACGTCAACAACTACAACAACGGTGCCAAAGACCACCGTTCCAAAGACAACGGTGCCAAAAACAACCACCACATTGGCTGTCGGTTAATTACTGAGATACAAGTCGTTCAAGTTCGTCAATCTCGCCTTGCTGTGACGACACAATTGATTGAGCGAATGCCTTCACTTCTTCGTTAACTGCATGTGTCACGGCGTAGGACGCCATGTGCAACGCACCTTTGTGGTGTACCACCATGAGCTTGATGTAGAAATTGTCGGCAGCAGTGTCTCGCAGCGTCGACAGCTTTTGCATATCTGTATCACTTGCGTATCCAGGCATTTCGGAAAGTGGCACAGGCGTGTCCATCCAGCCCATCACTGTGTCTGATTCATTCGTTTCCGATTCGCTGAACATACGGAGCATTTGCACCATTCGGCCCGATTCAAGCGCTTGGCCCAACATGATTTCACGTGCAATGTTTCGAAGGGTGATGTTTCCGTTCGGTGAAACATTGAGGTATACGGACGACATGGCAACTGCTTGTTCGTGATGAATGCGCATGTCTTGTAAAAAGCCCGTATCCACGCGATTGTGATTGACAGCAGTTGTTCGTGCGCCCATCCGATATCCAACGGCGGTAGATGCGATAAGCGCAACAAAAACCAGCAAAACAATGTTCAAAGGGTTCTTCCACCACGGAAGAAGGTTGTTGTGCTCAAGTGAATCTTCAATCGCCATACGATGCACGCTAGTAGCCTGCATTGCATGACAACCGCTGTTCCTGTTGTACTCGCAGATCTCATTCCACTGTCACGTGTCATTCATGGCAGTCGAATCCGTAACGCTGTGCTTGTTGTGTGTGGTGCATTGTTCACTGCGCTTGCCGCACAGGTGGTGGTGCACCTTGGATTCACGCCAGTACCGCTCACTGGCCAAACGTTCGCTGTTCTTACTGTCGGCGCAGTGTTGGGGTCTCGGCGCGCTATGGCTAGCCAAGCTTTGTACTGGGCATTGGGCGCTGTGGGTCTTCCGTTTTACGCCGGTGCAAAGGGTGGCTGGCACAATGCCACCGGAGCAACGGCTGGTTATTTTGTCGGGTTCATGCTTGCCGCGTGGGTTGTGGGTTCATTCGCAGACAAACGTGAATCGCAAAACTTTGTTTCGTCGCTGGCAGCCATGACATTGGGAAGTGCCGTGATTTACACGTGCGGATCGCTATGGCTGGCGCACTCGCTCAATATTCCGCTCGCCAACGGTGAAACGAACGCCATCAAGCTTGGTGTGGCTCCCTTCTTGGTGGGAGATGCATTGAAAATGTTGATTGCGTCTGCCGTTGCGCCACTTGGGTGGATTGCTTATTACTCCAAGCCGCAATAGATAGCCTGCTTACATGAGTCACAGCAGTCACCCGGCCTTGCGCGAGGCTGCATCACGGGTGGCTCCACTCTCAGAATTGTTTGCGGCCCATCCGTCTCGCGCTGAACTCTTCACGTTTGATGCTTGCGGATTACATGTCGATTTCTCCCGCCAACTCATTGACAACGACTTCCTGTTAGCGCTCCATCAATACGTGAGTGATACGCGTATTCGCGAACTGTTGATGGCCATGGTCATGGGTCAGAAGATGAATGCAACCGAAAGTCGCGCGGCCATGCATACAGCGTTGCGAGATAGTGGTGAATCTTCGGCAGAAGCGAAAGTTGCGCACGAGCAATTACGTAAAGCGATTGAGCTAGCCAATCATGTGCGTGGAGCGTCTGATATCGATGCAGTCATCAATATCGGCATTGGTGGAAGTGACTTGGGTCCGGCGATGGCTACCGATGCGCTGCGTCGGTTCACCAGCGACCCCATTGTTCGTTTCGTGTCGAATGTTGATGCGGCAGATCTTGATGCAGCCATTGAAGGTCTTGATCCAGCACGCACGGTGGTGGTGGTGTCGTCGAAAACATTCACCACGTTGGAAACGATGCACAATGCTGAGCGCGCACGCGTTTGGATAAGCGGAGCTCGTTCTGATTGGCATACGCGATTTTTTGCTGCCACGGCACATCCTGCAGCTGCCATCTCGTGGGGAATTTTGCCTGAACATTGTTTGGAATTTTTCGAATGGGTAGGCGGTCGATATTCCGTTTCGTCGGTTATCGGATTTCCGCTGATGTGTGCCATTGGTGTTGAGAACTTTCAACAGTTTCTTGCGGGCATGGAGGCAATGGATCATCACGTCCTCAATACTGACGTGGCAAACAACTTGGCCATCATGCACGCGCTGGTGTGGTTTGCCAATTCCGTATGCCACGAGATGCCAACGGTTGCAGTTATTCCGTATAGCCATGACCTGCGTCGGCTTCCATCGTTCTTGCAGCAGTTAGTGATGGAGAGCAATGGCAAATCCGTCGACATCGATGGAGAGCCTTTGGCTACAGCGGCTGCACCGGTTGTGTGGGGGGAGCCCGGCACCAATGGTCAACATGCGTTCTTCCAAATGTTGCATCAGGGTATGCAGACCGTGCCAGTGGAATTCATTGGTGCTGTTGAGCCATTGGGCTCTGATCAAAAAGCACACGACCTCTTGATTGCCAACATGATTGCTCAATCAGAGGCTTTGGCAGTTGGCAGTGCGAACTCAGACCCACACAAAATTTTTGCTGGCAATCGCCCCAGTTCAGTGATCATGATGCAACGCCTCGACCCATATCACCTGGGTGCCCTTGTGTCGTTGTATGAACACTCCACAGTGATTCAGGGTTGGTTAATTGGTGTCAATAGCTTTGACCAATTTGGTGTTGAGTTGGGCAAAGAAATGGCAAAAACAGCTGCAGCATCAATTGAAAAAGAACAAGCTGACGCGTCGCAAACTATGACACACCCCCTGATGGAGTGGTATTTGCGCGCACGAAAAAACTTCCTCGCCCGCTGAATGTAATCGGGGTGTTCTTGCCCTATCCTGCCTGCCATGGTGGGACGCAATTCGCAAACAAATTCGGCCGAGCGCATGATGAATTTGGTGGCGTTGTTAACGGAATCACAACGCCCACTCACATTCGACGAAATCTGTCATCGCATGCGTGGTCAATACCCTGAAAAGGCCGAGGCGCGTCGCACTGCTTTCGAACGCGAGAAGCGCACATTGCGCAAGTTAGGTATTCCGTTCACCACACAGGTGTTGGGTGGTGACGACGCAGGACGTACTGCATATTCCATCGATCGTTCTGAGTACAAACTCCTTGATTTCGATCTCACGCGCGAAGAGATGTCAGCGTTGCAGCAAGCAGCTGCCATGGTGCAAATTGGTACCGCCTGGGGAAAGCGCGCTGTGCAGTGGCTCGGTGGCGAAGTTGCAACAACAGCTCCAACTGAAGTGGCGCACATTGAAGCAAAATCTGCGGCACTTCCCATTTTGTTTGATGCGTGTTCGGCGCAAAAGACCGCATCGTTTGAGTACCACTCTCGTCAGCGTGTGGTGCACCCATACGGCCTCATTGCGCGCAATGGGTTTTGGTACCTCATTGCACATGACACCGAACGTGGTTCACAAGTCACGTATCGCGTCGACCGCATCGCCGGTGATATTTCATTGGGTGCTGCCGACTCGTTCACTCGTCCAGAACATTTCGATCTGGAAACCGCGTACAACCGTGACCCAAAGAACTTCGAAGGAAACAACGAAGAAATGGCCATCGTTCGTCTCGACCCTCGTGTTGCTCCCGGAGTCATTCGCGAACTGGGTGATGGTGCCGTGGTCAATACCGAAGACGGCGGATTTGTCCACGTGCAAGTGCCGTGTGGAAATCGCTCCGCGTTCCGTTCGTGGCTCTATGCCATGGTCGATCGCGCGGTGGTGCTGTCGCCTGAACATATTCGTCAAGAAATCATCGCTGATCTGCAGCGCATGGCCGGAGGTGCACAATGAGTGGCAAGCGCGGACCGCGTAGCGCAGAAGTGCGAGTGAAGGGTCTCCTCACTATGTTGCCCTGGCTCATGCGCCAGCAACAGGTGTCGGTGGCCGACATGGCCAAGCAGTTCGACATGAACGAAGCTGACCTCATTGAAGACATTGAGATGGCGTCAATGTGTGGAATTCCGCCGTATACGCCCTTTGAACTCACCGATATGTACATCGACGAGGGCATTATCTACGTCGGCGCCAATAAGCGGTTTGACAACAACTTGCGTTTGTCGTCTTCTGAGGCTTTTGGTCTGGGTCTGTTGGCAGCAGCCGCTTCAGAGTTGCCCAACTTCTCTCGTCGTCGCGAATTGCGCAGTGCCTTGCGTAAATTGCGTCGCGTCTTGCGCGCCGACTTAGTTGACGTCGATGTTGAGTCTTCGCCATTTATTGCTCAATTGTCCGATGCATGTCACAGTGGCGAGCGTTTGCGCATTGATTATTGGACTCCTGCGCGCAACGAGGTGAGCCAACGTGTCATCACCGCTCGAACCGTGTTCACCGACCGTGGTCATTGGTATGTGTCAGCAGACGATGACCAGTCAGGGGAGCGTCGTACATTCCGCATCGATCGCATCCGTGCGGCGGTTCCAACGGGTGAAGTGGTGGAAGTAATTCCAGAGTCTGCAACTGTGCCCGATTGGTTCGCCGATGCTGCGGACAAGATTGTTGTGGTAGCCGATGTGGCTGCGGGCGCGGCTTGGGTGGTAGAGACCTATCCGTGCAAGGTGCTTGAAGAACGCGCAGATGGTTCGTATCGCATAGAGATCGTGGCCAATAGTGCGCACTGGTTGGGTCGATTGTTGCTACGTGCGGGTGGCAACATCACGGTGTTGTCTCCTGAATCAATGGTGAACTTGCAGCAACAAGCTGCCAATGAAGTACTGGCCCTTTACGCAAAAAGCTCAGGCAACTGATCGGGCTGTTCTACGCCCATATCTCGTAAGAGATGTATGAGGAGTTTTGCAGTAGCCGTTGCATCTGCTTTGGCTTCATGAGCCCTGTCGCGCTCGATGCCGTAGTGCTCACATAATGCATCGAGCGAATGCTTGCGCTCTTTATCTGTATCGGTTCTTCGGGAGAGCGCCAAGGTGTCGATGTATTTATCGACTTGTCGTTCAAGGCCCACTCGTCGGGATTCGGCGTGGATGAAATTGATATCGAACCGCGCATTGTGAGCAGTAAAGAGATTGCCGTCGCTGATGGCCCATAATTTTTCCAGGGCCTGACGCAAAGGCATGCCTTGCTCTACTTGTTCGGCCGATATGCCGTGGATGTGTTCGGCGCCATGGTTGTAGGTGGAAGGGCTCTCGGGCTTGACCACAGTGTCGAAAGAGTCAACTATTTCTCCTTCGCCATTGACCACGATGGCGGCTACCTGCAAGATGCGGTCGGTTTCAGGGTTAACGCCTGTGGTCTCGCAGTCGACCACGGCGAACGACACATTCTTTAATGAATCGGAATTTTCAGATTTCTTGGAACGGGCCATATCTCAAACAATAAGTGTGGGGTGGTGCAACAAACGGTCACCAGTGTCTATGCACTCGGTGGTGTCATGACATCGATAATGGTTTGCTTGTCGAAATAGTCGCGCCACAGAGTGATTTTTCCATTCACAATTTCAAATACACCAGCAACCGGAAGGGTGGTCCAGCGGCCATGGATTTCCACTCGGTCATCGCGCTCGTTCAGCACCACGCCATGGTTCAGATCGCCCGAAGACGTTTGTCGCAGAATCTGCCAATCGATTCCAGTGCACATTCCGAAGAAACCGCTCAACGTGTTTTTCAATCCGTCAGGTCCAAATGCTTTGCCCATCGGAACGTTGTCGTATTCAAAATTGTCAGTCACCATCGAGGCAGCTGCATCAAGATTTCTTGAAACGAGAAGAGATAGAAATTCGCGAACTAGTGCGTCTGGTGTGTCTGCCATGTACGCATTCTGTCAGAAGCGCTAAAGAAGTTCTGCGGCCAAACTGGCCACCTCGCTCCTCTCGCAAGCGGCGAGGGTGATGTGTCCAAAACAAGACTGATTTGAAAATGCGTGGATGAGTACCGCCAGAGCATTGTTCGACTCGCCCATGTATGGGGCATCAATTTGGCTCGTGTCACCGGTGAACACCACTTTTGTTCCTTCGCCGATGCGAGTGAGGATTGTCTTGAGAGTGGTGGGTTCCAGGTTTTGGGCCTCGTCGACGACCACAAATTGGCGGTGCAGCGATCTGCCACGAAGAAATGTGACGGACTCCATGCTTAACTGGCCTCGCCCGGTGAGATCGTCAATCATTCGGCGTGCATCGTGACTGCTTCGTTGGTCAGTGAGGGCAACGATTGCATCGTGAATCGCACTCATCCACGGATCCAGTTTCTCATCAAGCCCACCTGGAAGGAAACCAACATCGGCACGACCGACAGGCACGAGTGGACGGTACACGGCAAGTTTTTCGTAGAGGCGAGACTCAACAACTTGTTCGAGTCCTGCAGCTATGGCCATGACGGTTTTTCCAGTACCGGCGCGACCATCTAAGGCCACCACACTCACGTCCGGATCGAGCAAGAGCTCCAATGCAAAGCGCTGTTCTTTTGAGCGCGCGCGAAGTCCCCACGCCTCGGGAGAAGCATTCGACAGGATGTCGGTCATCTCACCCATGCACCGCACAAGTGCGGATTGAGATCCAGATTTGATGACGGCGAATTCGTTGATTGACATTTTCTGTGTCGGTTCTAATGAAGCCGTTGGAATTTCGCCGAATTCGTACAAATCATTCACTACTTCGCTGGGGCCCTCAAATGTGAGCCATCCCATCGGGCGAGAGTTTGCTGCTCGGCCAACTGGTTGATGCTCGGCTGCGATTAATCCGAGGTGGGCTGCTTTGATTCGAAGTCCTGCATCATTAGAAATGATTTGTGTCGGGGCAATGAGCGATTGGCCAAGCGCTGCGCCGATAATTCGATTGTCGGGCACATCAGGATTGAGGCCATTGAGCATCAACCGTTCTTTTTGGATTCCATTGACCTCGATGTGGATTGTTGCATCGTTGGGTCCAGGGCCGAGGGGAACCGGAGTGTGAATTGCCCCGCCTGCTCGTCGACGCAAGTCTTCAATCGTTCTCAGAGCCGTGCGCGCCGATCTACCGACATCATCTGGTCGACTCTTCAGTCCATCAAGTTCTTCCACGACGGTTAGTGGAATGACGATGTCGCACTGTGGGAATGAATGCAAACATCCGGGATCAGCAATGAGTACTGAAGTATCCAAAACGATGCGAGTGCGCGCCCCGATGGTTTGATTCGAAGTACTCATTGACTGTCCATGTTCTGACTGGTCGTTGGTACTGAGGTGCTCCGCAACACGTTCGATGTGCACATCATCTATCCCAATGGAGATGAAGTGGTGGATATTTGGCGGAGTTTTTTGTCGGGCACAAAGTGTTCATCTGCCGGAAATATTCGTTTTTTCAGAAATTTTTTAAAATTTTTTTGACGGGAGTTTTTGACGTTTGTCACGCCCTCCAGAAGCCCAATGTTTTCGGTGATGTTGCACTTTGCAACAGAGTGATTGCGAGGCTGCGAAGGGTTGATTTCATTGAGTTTTTTGATTCGAAACCAGCGTATTTTTGATTCATCACATCTCGGGAAACCCTTACCACACAAGGGTTTCCCGAGATTTCACCTCTGCATTCTCGATGAAAGATCTCACTGGGCCACGTGAATTTCTTGTGATCGCACATTGCGTGCGCAACCGATGTATGCACTGGTGAAATCACTTCAACACACAGGTTGTTGCGAACTTCAGAACACTCAAAAAAAGCACGATAGTTGCAAATGCAAGTATCTAATGCTTGCAATTACTTGAAAATGCGGTTCTGATTAATACACCACTCCGTTTCCGAGGAGGAACAACAATGACAAAAGCAGAGCTCATCGAAGAGGTAGCAAAGCAAGCAGAGTGCACCAAGGCAGATGCCGAACGTACACTCACCGCTTTCTTTGACCTAGTGGTGGCTTCTACTAAGAAGGGCGAGAAAGTGGCATGGCCGGGCTTCGGTTCGTTCAGCACCACCGATCGCAAGGCGCGAACTGGCCGCAACCCACAAACGGGTGCAGCAGTAACAGTTCCCGCCTCTACTGCGATGAAGTTCACAGCGAGCTCAACATTGAAAGCTCAGCTGAATCCAAACCGTAAGTAACCACTTACCCAACGAGAGGACCACTCCAGTGGCAGCAAAGAAGAAAGCAGCTAAGAAGGCTGCACCAGCAAAGAAGAAGGCAGCAGCTAAGAAGGCTCCTGCACGCAAGAAGAAGGCAGCCAAGAAGGCCGCTCCTGCAAAGAAGAAGGCAGCCAAGAAGAAGGCAGCAGCAAAGAAGGCACCAGCTCGTAAGAAGGCTGCTGCAAAGAAGGCTCCTGCTAAGCGCAAGGCTGCTAAGAAGGCCGCTCCTGCAAAGAAGAAGGCAACAAAGAAGAAGGCAGCTGCTAAGAAGGCAGCTCCTGCAAAGCGTAAGGCAGCAGCTAAGAAGGCTCCTGCACGTCGCAAGAAGGCAGCAAAGAAGGCTTAGTCCTTCTTTCTCTTTCTAAAAAAAGAACCAACCGGTTCGGAGTGTTGGAATGGGGGGCGAAAGCCCCCCATTCTTTTTTGTATCGGCAACACTGTGTGTATGACCTCACGTGACATTGCCCTGCTCGATGATTTGGCCGCAGAGGTGCAAGATCTCGACACATTGCTTTCTGGTCTTTCGCAGGATCAGTGGAGGATTGCTACGCCGGCACCTGGCTGGAACGTGGCAGACCAGGTGATTCACCTCGGATTATTTGATCGCCGGTGTCTGTGGTCCATGGTTGACCCTGAACGTTTTACGAATGATTTGCAGAACATGCGCACCAACGGCGGTGTCGACGCGCTGCACGATGCGGAACGCGCTCGAACCCCACACGATTTGTTGCAGTGGTGGCGCGACGGAGCGCGCGAACTTGAGCAAGCCGCGCGCTCGCTTGACCTTTCTGCTCGATGCGCCTGGTACGGGCCATCAATGTCGGGTGCTTCCATGCTCACGGCGCGCCTCATGGAAACATGGGCGCACGGACACGACATTGCCGATGCTGTGGGCGCGCAGCCAACTGCAACACAGCGATTGAAGCACATTGCTCATATCGGTGTGCGAGCCATGCCGTTTGCATTTGCTGCCAATAAGCGTGAAGTGCCATCAGGCGATGTGTATGTGGCTCTCACGGCTCCGAATGGAGACATGTGGACGTGGGGAGACGAGAATGCGGTCTCATCAGTGCGCGGAGACGCATTGGGGTTTTGTCAAGCAGTGACACAACGTCGTCATATTGACGACTGTGCGATGCAGACGCACGGTGAACCCGCCACAGAGTGGATGAGCATCGCTCAAGCTTTTGCGGGGCCGCCAGGAGTGGGTCGCACCAAAGGTCAATTCAGCTAAGTGCTTACAGCCTGTCCATGAGGTGAAAGATTTCGGCGGCGGCCACACCGTGGGGTGCGCCCAAATCTGACATGCGGGTGCGCATGCGCTGGCGGAACACTTCCATTCCGCTTTCATCGGTGGCCTTCATGGTGCTTTCAAACTGACTCTCGTGACGCTCGAGAGCTTCCAGTTTCGTATCTACCCATTCACTGATGTTTTCGAAGTGGTTGGGTTCATCGGCTTCCCATAGCAACAACGCATCGGGGCGGTGGTGAGCCACGCCATGTTGTGTGAAATGGTGCTTCAAGAAATGTGGATCACGCGCGGCCACAATCGCATCGCACACGTTGAGTCCGGTGTTGCGATGGTCAGGGTGCAAGCGGTAGCGCTTCCACGGGTCATGAGAGAGCACAACGTTTGGTTTGATGGTGCGAATCGCAAGGGCAATGCGATCAATCGCTTCTTTTGAGTGTTCCAATTCGCCATCGATGTAGCCAAGGAAGTTCACGGTGCCGGTGGCGCCCAATGCTGCAGCTGCATTTCGTTGTTCGACCTGGCGTGAAGCAACAAGTGTGGGTAAATCAGCATTGACATCCCATGTGCCTTTTGACCCGTCGGTGCATACCAAGTGATGCACTACTGCGCCATTGGCTGACCACTTGGCAAGAGTGCCGCCACATCCAAACTCCACATCGTCGGGGTGTGCGCCGATGGCGAGCACAACAGCGGGCGTTGAAAGATTGGATGTGAAAGTGCTGGAAGCAACGGGTGGCTGTCCGGGTTCGTTTGCGCTCATGGTGCGTCTTTCTGTCGGCGGGCGAGTTCGCCCAAATCATCTGCTGTATCAAGATCAAGTGCGAGCGAATCGTCGGTGATGACTTCAACTTTGTATCCCAACGATTCTGCAATTCGCACGTGGTTGTCGAAACTGCCGGGTCCGTATGCAGTGGTGAAATTGCTGTCGGCAGGAAAAGACAAGACATTGGTGCCATCACGATGACGGTCAGGAACCATGGAGATGCGGCCCTCGCGTGCAATGTGTGAGAGCTGTGTGGCAAGTGGCAAGTCGGCATGGGCGATGATGAGATGGGTGGCGCCATCGGCAATTGCGGCTGCGCAGCCTGTGCTCACTGCAACGTCGAGACCAGGAGTGGGGCAGTGCACCACGTGTGCACCGAGATTGGTGGCCCACTTCGCTACATCAGCATCTGAACACACCACGTACACGGGCAATTGTTGTGCTGCACGCACCACGGTGGCGGCACATTGCTGGGCCAATTCGGCACGTTGTGGGGGTGACAAGGTATCGGCAAGGCGACCTTTGGCCACCGTAAAGGATTTGATGGGTATCACCACTGCCGAACGCACACCGTCAGCCTACGAACCTTGTGCCCGTGGTGACCTACGCTGGAGAAATGGCATCAATGCGCATGGCAGTGGTGGGCGCAGGCTCATGGGGAACCACTGTTGCGTCTTTGGCTGCAGCGAACACTCCCACCGTGTTGTGGGCTCGCCGCGAAGAGATTGCCAAAGCCATCAACACCGACCATACGAACCCCGACTACCTCGGTGCGCCATTGTCAAAGAAGCTGACAGCTACGTCGTCACTCATTGACGCTGTCACGGGGGCTGACATTGTGGTGATGGCTGTTCCGTCTCAGGGTTTCCGTGCAGTACTCACCGAGGCCGCACCGCATATCGCGTCACATGCTCCAGTGGTGAGTCTTACCAAAGGTTTGGAAGCGGGCACCACCATGCGTATGTCGCAAGTGATTACCGATGTGTTGCCGAACAATCCAGTGGCCGTGCTGACTGGTCCCAACTTGGCATCGGAAATTGCGGTGGGCCAACCTGCCGCCAGTGTGGTGGCCATGAACGATGCAACCATTGCTGCGACATTGCAAGAGTTGTTCTCGGGTCCCACGTTTCGCGTGTACACCAACCCCGATGTCGTGGGTTGCGAAATTGCGGGCGTCGTGAAAAACGTGATCGCCATTGCATCGGGCATTGCCATGGGTATGGGTTTTGGTGACAACACTCGTGCCACCTTGCTTACTCGTGGCCTTGCCGAAATGACTCGCCTTGCTGTTGCGTTGGGTGGCAATGCGGAAACCCTTGCAGGTCTCGCCGGCATGGGTGACTTGATAGCCACGTGTTCTTCCACCAGCAGTCGAAACACCACGGTGGGTATTCGACTGGGTAAGGGTGAATCTTTGGAGTCCATCGTGTCGTCCACCAAGATGGTGGCCGAAGGTGTGAAGAGTTCTGCCACCGTTTTGCAATTAGCTCAACAACACGACGTAGACATGCCCATCGTTGAACAAGTGGTTGCCGTGTGTCATCACGGAGTACCTGCAAGTTCCGCACTGCTCAATCTCATGACTCGTCGTCAACGCCCCGAAATGAAATGAACCCCTCATGACCTCACGTCTTATTGGAAACCGCGGTAGTGCTTGGCGCGCTTCTGTTACTGAACACGGCTCACTGCTTCCTACAGATGGCAGTGCCGAACTCACGTGGCGTATCGCTGCTGATGACCGTTGGTATGTGCCCGAGAACGAACCGTCTCTTCGTCAAAAGTGGTACGCGGGGTATCCCGTTGCTGAAACACGTGTCAAGGTGCCGGGCGGCGACATTATCCAACGCATCTATTCGGTTGCCGACCTTGGCGGCATGACCGTGATGGAGTTCGAGAACGATTCCACAATGCCTGTTGCGGTTGCCGTGACTCGCGGCGATGTGTTCACCACGCGTGAGCCAGCAAATAATCCACCGCAAGGAATTGAACTGCCCGCAGGTTCCATTGTGGTTCCCATTGGCCACAAGAGCACCGCTCGTGTCGCTTTGGCACACAAGAATCCAACATCTGGTCGATTGCCTGACGACGTACCCAATCATCAACAAATTGTGCGTGGGTGGGAAGCGGCATGTGACGTTGCGTCACGCATCAACGTGCCCGATCACACCGTGGTCGCGGGCGTGTCACGCGTACGCAGTGATTTGTTGTTGGGTGTTGGCGTGACGCCTGAGGCTGCCATTGAGTTGGCTCGCTTGGGAGAGAAGCATCACGATTCCATTATTGAAGTGGTGGAAGTGGTGCAACGTCGTTTGAAGAGCGAGAAGCGCGCCAAAACATTGGCGTGGGACACTCCGCATCTGTTGGCATCAGCCGCACGCGCATGTGTGTTGCTGAACGACGACATGGCTGCCGGCGATATCGGTTCAGCGTGGTTGCGTATTGCCGATCGTGCAATTGCTGAACCACCGATGGAAGTGCCACAGGGTTTGCAGTCCATTGCATGGGCAGAAACTCTTCTCGCACAAGCATCGCCAAGCGGCGGCGAATGCCGTTTGTTGCCATTCGGCATTCCCGAACCATGGCTAGGCGCCAACTTTGAAGCGCACGGTCTTACCGCTGACCCATATCGCACCATTGGATACGCAGTGCGTTGGCATGGTGCGCGCCCCGCAGTGTTGTGGGAAGTGAAGGGTGCTCCTGGCTTGCTTCTTACTGGCGGTGGTGCTGATGCCGAGTGGCACAGCACGGATGCATCAGGCGAAGCGTTGTTGGCCGCGCCGCCACACACCCATGATCACGACCATGATCATGACCACGTTCACTAACGCAGGTGATCTTCCAGATACCCAGTGTGAAGCCCTAGTTTGTCAAGCTCGGCGAAGAGGGTTTTCAACTCAGATGCAAGATTCGAGGTGTAGTGCAGTCGAATGATGTCGCCAGGCTTGATGGAGCCAGTGGAATAACGATGGATGCCGGTGCCATCCACCCAGGTGTTCCAGAACACGATGTGCGACACATTGCACGCTTTAGCGGCCCTAACGGTGAGGGCGTTGTACTTCCAAAAAGGTAGACGCAACAAGATGGGTTGGTTGCCGCTGAAATTCGACACAATGTTGCGCCCGGAACAAATTTCACGACGTTGATTCAGATACGAAAGTTTCGTGAGATCAACGTGGCTTCGTGCATGGTTGCCAAATGTTGCGCCTCGCGCCCAGTCGGTGTGGAAGAAGCGACGGTGGCGATTGATCATGAGGCCAGTAACGAAATTGGTGTGAGGTACTTCGTACAGCATTGATGCCGCGGCTGCGGTGACTTCCTGCCCGTCCTCGATGGTGATGAACACAAGTGGTTTGGTGGTGTGTATACGCGTGATGATGAAGTCGTCATTTGAGGTAGCGGCATGCGCAGAACCAGGACTAAGCGCTAATGACGACAGAGCGAGAGAAAGTGAAAGAAATGTGGCAATTCGTTTGAACATGACAACGATTGTCGCGACGACAATGCGGCATCACTAGACCGATTCGTACTCAGCCATGAAATGTATGTACCAACCTCAGCGGTCGGTGAACAGTTCGAACATGTCGCCCACAGAAATTTCACCAGTCTTGGTGACCATGGCGTACAAACGGCTCTCGTCGCCACGTTCGTGGCTCATTCGTTTGAAGTCTCCGTTAGCGAACCAATTCTTGTTGTGGTGACAGGGGATGGCATAAGCGGTAAGAAAACCGCGCACGCCTCCGATGCGAAAGTGTGCACCAGGACGAAAAGCTGCAGCGGGAATTCCGCTGACCGAAATATTTTCGCCGGCATACCCCGGCGCGATGGGATGGCCTTCCGATTGCAAACGTTCAATTGCGTCGGTGCTCCATACGCATAACGCCTGCCACGGACGACCATGGTGCGTACGAAATCGTTGCACGTCGCCTTCCACGCCCTTCCAGCCAATGACAGCATGATCGATGGGCTTTTTGGGCAAACCCTCTGAAGCAAACATGTGCGCCACGGTTCCTGTGTGTTCCACATTGAGCATGCGCATGGTGGGGAAGAAGCGCCACATGGCCGCAATAAGCGCCTCGCGCTGCTCAGGCACGAGTTCTTTGTATTTCGATGTCAGCGCTGCGCTGGTTGCGGCGAAGGCAGCATCAACGTTCTCAAGCGATGGCAGAGCAATGCCGCCCAACGATGCCACCTCTGCAAGAAATCCACGCGCCCCAGCTAGCCAGCCTTCGGGAATAGATGATTCGTGCGTGTGGTGCAACCACAAATCATTGAAGTTCTCAATGGTGCGCTTGGCATCGGTGGCGTTGTACACATAGTTGCCAACGGTGACCAATTGCGCGCGTGTCATACAGCGAGCCTACGCTCACATGCATGGCACGTCCGGTTCCCACGCTTGATTTTGAGCGCACATTGTTCGCATCGGGTGCGCGCATCGTTGCCGGCATGGACGAAGTGGGGCGTGGTGCCATCGCCGGCCCTGTGATGATTGGCGTTGTGGCCATCGACGCCAGCATTACCGACGTGCCCGACGGTCTTGCCGACTCGAAATTGATGACCGCAAAGCGTCGCGAGGCAATGGTGCCCACGGTGCAGCAATGGGCACGCGCATACGCCACCGGTTCTGCCAGTGCTGCCGAAGTGGACAAGTTCGGCATCATGGCCGCCATGTCTCTCGCCGGCAGTCGCGCGCTTGCCGCGCTGGGTGTGAAGCCCGACATCATCATTCTCGATGGCAACACATCGTTCCTTAAGGAAGAGGACGATGGTCCGCGCATCATCACGCAAGTGAAGGCAGACCAGAACTGTGCATGCGTGTCCGCTGCCAGCGTGATTGCAAAAGTGGAACGCGACGAATTGATGACGCAACTACACGAGCAATTTCCGCACTACGGCTGGAATGGCAACAAGGGTTATGGCGCAGCGGTACACACCGATGCAATCAAGACTCACGGCATCACCGACTTGCATCGCAAGTCGTGGAATCTCGGCGTGTAAACAAAAAAAGACCTGCGCCAATCGCAATGATCAACGCAGGTCTTTTTGAAAAGCGAGGTCTTAGGAGACCTTGATGTCCTTGAATGGTGAACGTGAGTCGATGCCTGGCTCTTTTGGAAGGCCGAGTACGCGCTCACCAACGATGTTGCGCATTACTTCGTCGGAACCACCAGCGATACGAAGACCTGGTGTGCCGAGGACGAAGTTGGCCCATGCGTAGGTGCCCCACTCGCCGCTGTCTGCGATGAGCTTTGGTCCGAGAACGTGGGAGAGGAACTTCACGAGGCGAGCCTGGTTGTTCACCAACACCATCTTGCCGATGGAGCCTTCTGGTCCGGGCAACTGGCCAGCCTTGGCCTTTGCTGCGGTGCGCATGGCGTTGTAGTTGGCAATGCGGTAGTTGAGAACGATGTCGGCAAGCTGATTGCGGATTAGAGGATCCTTGTTCAGTCCGTAGTGCTCCACCATTGCGATCACGCGAGTGAGCAGGTTCTTGTCGCCGGCGTTGTTGCCACCGATCGATGCGCGCTCGTTCATGAGTGTGGTGAGTGCAACGTTCCAGCCGTTGTTCACATCACCCAAACGCATGTCGTCCTTTACGCGCACTTCGTTGAAGAAGATCTCGTTGAAGCTTGCGCCGCCGGTCATCTGCTTGAGAGGGCGTACTTCGACGTTGGGATCCTTGAAGTCGATGATGAAGGCGGTGAGACCCTTGTGCTTTGGCAGGTCCCAGTCGGTGCGCGTCATGATTTCGCCGATGTCGGAGTAGTGAGCGCCAGTGGTCCACACCTTTTGACCAGTGATGACCCACTCGTCACCATCTTTCACTGCCTTGGTGGTGAGTGATGCAAGGTCGGAACCTGCACCTGGCTCGGAGAACAACTGCGATGCAATCATTTCGCCGCGCCACAACTTGCGCACGTACAACTCTTTGGCGCGTGCTGAACCGTGGTCATAAATGGTGGGTGTGACCATGCCAAGAGAAATGGCGAATGCGCTTTGGTCGGGCACGCGGAACTGTGCTTCCAACTGGCTGTATGCACGATCGTAGGAAGGCGGCAATTCGCGGCCGCCGTATTCCTTTGGACCAGTGATCCAACCGAAACCTGCATCGAACTTCTTTTGGCGCCAGAGTTTTGCTTCTTCTGCATTGTCAGCTTCTTGCTGACGGTCCTTCTCGCGGTAGAAGTTGTCGGAACCTTCGCCCCACACGAATGCCTTTTCGGCTGCGCGGCGCTCAACGTTTGCTTCGAGGAAAGCGAGTGCTTCCTTTTCGAATTCGGCGAGTGTCATGTCTGCCATGTGGATTCCCCCTGTTCGTGACCCGAAGGTCATGTACCAATAGGGATTTACCGTATCCTGAGGTGCCCCAAAAAGGCGAGGCCGACCCCATGTGAAGTAGGTCTATGGCGCTCCGTATTGGCTAGCGTGGACATCTATGGGACAGCCAGTGGCAGTAGAACAAAAGGCTGGTGGAACTTCCGCCATTATTCGGTTTGAGACCAACCGTTCTCTCACCGGCATGGGTCACGAGCGCTTCGAAAGCGCCGCTCAGGCAAAGGGAACACGCCCAGCTGCTGTTGTTGCGCGTCGTTTGTTGGAATCGGGCCAGGTTTCGTGGGTGCACGTGTACGGCAACATTGTGACCGTGCAGTTGGCTGCAGGCGCCACACAGTCCGGGCTCGACGCCATTGTGCGCGATCTGTACCAATACTGGAAGCCCGGCATGATGCCTCCTTCCGTGGAAGAACTCATGGCTCAAATGCCCGCCGAAGCGGCCCCTGCCGCCGCCGCACCATCTGCCGATGGTGGACCAAGTCTTGACCCTCGCGTACCTGCTCACTTGTGGGAGCGCAGCCGCCTCGGCCGCGAGCGCTGGAAGGCCAAGCAGGGCTAAACCGCACCGCGGCTGTTTGTCGCGACTATGTCTTACGCCACCTGAATCCATTCGCGCGACAGCTCAAAGTGGTTCATCAAGTTCTCTTCCCACTCATCAAGAGAATTTGGAAGCTTTAGTTCATCTCGCGAAGACGCTCGGCGAATGTCGAATGCATCTGTGAAGTGGTCAGCCCTTACAAATGCAATCCACATTGTCGTGAGTTGAAAGACGACGGCGATGTCTGCAGAGTTCGAGAATTCAGCTTCGCCATTCCTGCTTCCATCGATGGTCTCTCGAACTATCCAAATTTCCTGAACAGTTTCTTCCTTACCATGGAAATATATTTTTCCATCTTTGATGACGTTTGTGGACTTTTGAGGCGCGCTCTCGACATGAAGCATTGGATAGTCGTCAGTGAAGCCGTCAATATCAAGCACCTCTATTTCAAGGGCGATTTGGATCGCTGCTTTGTCTGTTTCCACGCGGATTGCAGACCATGAAAAATTTTCGTCGGTGAAACCTTCTCCAGAAATATCAATCCAGCGATGACCTGAAATAGATCGAAGGAGATCAATCTCTTGACTGTTGAGTAATTGTGTTGAAGTAATCATGCGCTTTATTCCTTTATGAAATGTATCTTGTGGCTTTTCAGAGTTCGTGAGGCTCCATTTGATGGGCGAAAATTGATTGCGGGTGATCCATCTGACTTGCTTGAGATGCGCAATACGACAATTGACTCGTCTGCGAACTTCGCTTTAAAGAAGCCTTGTCCCTTTCTTTCGATGGAATGGGCGCCCCTCGATGCGATTTGAAAGAACTCTCTCGCAGTCCTCACCGGATCTGGGCTGGCAATTCTTCTGACTGAGCCTCGCGGGGCATTCTTCCCGAATCTGCCTTCGCTCGTTCTTCCAAATCGTCTTTCCAATTTTCGGAGATTGCTGAGAAATTGTCCTTCTGCCTTCGAATGGTATCCGCCGCCATGTCCACCGCCCATTACGCATTCCTCTCTCTGTGCGCGCGAGCTATGTCGGTCTCGAATTGCCAGATATTGCTTGTTTGGTTCAATGTTGAACTGACTGTATTTGTCATAGTTCCATAGAAGATGACTTGTTGTGGTTGCAGAGTTGAAGTGATTACTTTGCAACCTTCTTCAAATGTTTTCCGAAGTTCTTTATCTCGTACAACTGACTGACTTGATATTGCGATTGCGCCGCCAGTTGATAATCCGTCGAGGACAAAATCAAAATCTGACACATCCGCCCATCGAACTACGGGCAGGACGTTGATGCCGTGAGTTTGAAAATACGCGCCGACTGCTCTGCTGTTCCAGACTGAACGAATGC
>CAYSPE010000023.1:10964-25267 GCA_964432845.1 uncultured Bifidobacterium sp. | reverse complement strand
GCGAGTTTTGGATGAGGATGGAAGTCTTCGGGGTAATTGGTGAGTTGCGTGAAAATGCGCTCGACCGTTGCCTTGTCGATAGCGGTGTTTGCTGGTGGCAACACGCCTGCTGGCTTGGGTGGCTTTGCAACCTTGATCTTCTCGGGTGCATGCGCCCGCGTGTTGTCGAGAGCTACCTGCAACTTGGCCTGATAGTCCTGCAGAACTTGTTCGGCAACTTCAAGACTGATGTCACCGCGCTTCACCAGTTCTTCCACGTACATCTTGCGGACACTGCGCTTCTCGGCAATGGCCTTGTACATGAGTGGCTGGGTGTATGACGGATCATCGCCTTCGTTGTGACCGTGCAAGCGGTAACAAATCATGTCGATCACCACGTCCTTGTGGAACTTCTGGCGATACTCAAATGCCAAGCGAGCAACTCGTGCGCATGCTTCCGGATCGTCACCGTTCACATGGAAGATGGGTGCCTGAACAGTCTTTGCGACATCTGTTGCATATTGCGATGAGCGTGCGAATTGTGGCGCCGTGGTGAAACCAATCTGGTTGTTCACTACCAAGTGGATGGTGCCGCCCACGCGATAACCATTGATGTCGCTCATTGCGAGACCTTCGGCAACAATGCCTTGACCAGCAAACGCGGCGTCACCATGCATCAGCAATGGCAACACGCTGTATGCAAGTGGTGGTTCGATCTTGTCTTGCTTTGCGCGCACCATGCCAAGGACGATGCCGTTTACGGTTTCCAGGTGGCTGGGGTTTGCAGCAAGTTCCACATCGATGGATGCACCATTGCGCGACTGGTACGAGCCGTGTGCACCGAGGTGGTACTTCACGTCACCACTACCTTGCACCGAATCGGCACCGATGTGACCTTCGAATTCCTTGAAGATCTGGTCGTAGCTCTTGCCCATGATGTTGGCCAAAATGTTCAAACGTCCGCGGTGCGGCATACCAAGCACTGCGCCATCAAGACCTTCATCGGCAGCAGCCGACAAGATTTCGTCAACGATCGGAATCATCGACTCAGCACCTTCAAGACCAAAACGCTTTGTGCCGACGTACTTTGTGGCCAGGAACTTTTCGAACGCTTCTGCGGCATTGAGACGTTCGAGAATGCGCAATTTCTCATCGAGCGTCGGCGTGAAAGTAACACCTTCTACTCGTGACTGAATCCAGCGCTGCTCATCGGTGTCCTGAATGTGCATGTATTCAATACCGATGGTGCGGCAATATGCATCACGCAACACGCTCAACAATTCATCGAGCGTGAGCTTGGTGCTTCCGGCAACACCACCGGTGAGGAACTCACGTTCAAGGTCCCAAATGGTGAGGCCGTAATTGTCGGGGTTCAATTCGCGAGGAAGGCGGGGTTCTTTCCAACGCAGCGGATCAATGTCGGCGATGAGGTGACCACGAACGCGGTGCGCACGCACCAACATGCTCACCTGCATCTGCTTTTGCATCATGGTTTCTTCGCGGTTCAACGGAGAAACGTCAGAACTCCACTGCACTGCGTTGTACGGAATATCGAGACTGCGGAACATGTCGTCGTAGAAGCCGTGCTCGCCGAGCAACAACTCATGAACACGCTTCAGGAACAAACCGCTTTCTGCGCCCTGAATGATGCGGTGGTCATAGGTGCTGGTGACGGTGACAACTTTTGAAACACCCAACGTATTGAGGTTCGCGGTGTCTGCACCTTGGAACTCAGCTGGGTACTCAATGGAACCCACGCCCACAATCACGCCTTGGCCCGGCATGAGACGAGGCACCGATTGAACTGTGCCGATGGTGCCGGGGTTCGTGATGGACACATTGGCACCTTGGAAATCAGCAATGGTGAGCTTGTTGTTCTTCACCTTGCGAATGATTTCGTCGTAGGCCACCAAGAAACCAGCGAAGTCGAGCGTGTCTGCATCGCGCAACACAGGCACCACCAAGTTGCGAGTGCCGTCACCCTTGTCAACGTCGACTGCAAGACCAACGTTGACGTGTGGGTTGCGCACCAACTGTGGTTTGCCATCGGCATCGAACGTGTACGAGTTCTTCATGTTCGGCACTGCCTCTGCGATGGCGCGAACAATTGCGTGAGCAATGATGTGAGTAAACGACACCTTGCTCATTCCGTGGCGTGAGCGGTAGTCATTGATGCCCTTACGGTTCACTTCAAGAAGACGTGCGGGCACATTGCGGAAGCTGGTGGCGGTAGGAACGGTGAGGCTGCGCTCCATGTTGGTGACAATTGCAGCACCCACGCCACGAATGGGTTCCGGCGTTACATCCGCCGGAACCGGCGGAGCAGCGATCGTCGCCGGTGCGCTTGTGACCACGGGAGCTGCAGTTGATGCTGCAGGTGCGGGCGCCGGTGCCGCTGCGGAAACGTTGGAGCTTGCGACAGTTGACGCAGTGGCAGCCGGCGCCGAAGCGCCTGCACCATTCGTTGCAGCGCGAGGTGCTTGCGAGCGGTAGTCGGAGAAGAAATCACGCCATGCATCGCTAACGGATGATGGGTCGGTACGGAACTGTTCGTACATTTCCTCGACGAGCCAGGAGTTCGCGCCGAAGTCCTGTGTGCGATCTGCAATGTCAGCCATGGTGTGCGCCTCTATCGTTGCCCGCTGTGGGCGGTATGGATGCCGTTTTCACGACACCACGAACGCCGTTGTCCGCGTGACAAATGGTACTTGTAGGAGTACCTACCAACGGTGCTGTTCTTGCGAATACGGAAGTAAATTCGGTCTCATGAAGCGCATCGCACCCCTCGTAGCCTCTCTGGGCCTCCTCGCAGCCTGCGGCAGCACCGCCTCGGGCCCCACCACCACATTCGGACCGGACGTTCTGGTGGTGAAAGCAGTCCCCTCACTTCGTCTCGACGCCGCGGAATATGGCCCGGTCAAGGCAGGAGAAGTCACCATCGGATACACCAACGAGGACTCGGTGCGCCACACCCTCATCTTGGCCAAGGACAACGTGAAGGTCGCCAACTTCAAGTTGGTCACTGCTCAAAAAGGCGACTCAGATTCCTCTGTGGTGAAACTCGACAAGGGCACGTACACCATGTTGTGTGATGTGCCTGGTCACTCCAACATGAAGGCAAAACTCATCGTCGAATGAGCAGTTAGTTCAGAGAATGCAAAAGGGCCGCCCCATTGGGGCGGCCCTTTCACTATTCGAACTTCGAGTTATGCACCCATGAGCACGATGCTCAAGATGAACAACACGGCCCACAGCACCACACCAGTGATGATGGCGTTCTTGTGGCTTTCATAGGGAAGCAACATCTTGTTGCCAGCCTTGATGCCGCCGAACTTGCCAAGTGCATTGAGTTGCAACAAAGCACCAAGAACAACTGCAATCAATACGAAAGTGTTTGCATTACCTGATGTTGCGCTGAATGCTCCTTCTGGATAGAAGTGCGCTGCGCCCACCATGTAGAACAACATGGAAATTGAGAAGATCATGTTCTGACGTGATGCAAGCATTGCGCGACGACCAGCTGTTGCTGCGTCGGGATTTGCTTCTCCACCATTGAGAACATTTGTTGCGTTTGCAATAACAACCTTCTGGTTCTTCCAGATGATCATCCACACATTTGCTGCCATGGTGATACCAAGAAGCATGCCCACAGAGATTGCTGCGTTCTTTGCGTTGATGGGATCTGAACCTGGGTGGTTCATGAAGTCCTGCATGTAGTCAGGTACAACAGCGGTGATAAGGATGCCGGTGGTCAAGGTTGCAATAGCTGCCCAACGGAACCACCACAATGCGCGGGTGGCGATTTGGGTGATGGTGATATTGCGTGCCTTGCCTTCATCGCCGTATGCGGCGAGGCCAGGAACCTGAACCAAATTGAAGTAGTAGAGCAATCCGATCCAGGTGATACCAGCGAGAATGTGCAGGTAGCGGAACCAGAAATTGCCAATCGCTGCCTGATCAAACAGTGATGCTGCGGTCATATGAGTTTCCCCTTTTGTATTGGCTCGTCGGGACGAACCTGCTCACAAGGTATCAGCCATGCCTAACGGACAAGGGGAACCTATGTCTCTGGGAACTAACCTCGGGTCACCATGGCGCACGAGTTCATTTACACCTGTTACAAGCTGGCCCGGTTCTACCCACCCGACCGCACCATCCTCGAGAACATTTCTCTGTCCTTTTACCCTGGCGCCAAAATCGGCGTTATCGGCTCGAACGGAAGCGGTAAATCGAGCCTTCTGCGCATCATGGCCGGTCTCGATGACGGCTACACCGGCGAGGCCCGCCTCACCCCCGGATTCACCGTGGGTCTCTTGGAGCAAGAGCCCCAACTCGACCCCACCAAAGATGTGTTGGGCAACGTGATGGACGGCGTGGCCCCCATTCGCGACATGTTGGCTCGCTACGAAGAAGTGATGGCCATGTGGGGCGACCCCGATGCTGATTACGAAAAAGTGGGCGCTCTGCAGGCAGAGCTTGAGGACAAGATCGCCGCCGCCGACGCATGGAGCCTTGACCGCAACGTGGAAATCGCAATGGACGCATTGCGGTGTCCACCAAACGACGCAGACGTCACCAAGTTGTCCGGTGGTGAACGCCGTCGCGTTGCACTGTGTCGCCTGTTGCTGTCGCGCCCCGATCTACTTCTTCTCGACGAACCCACCAACCACCTCGACGCAGAAAGCGTTGACTGGCTCGAACGTTTCTTGCAGGAATACCCCGGCACCGTGGTGGCAATTACCCACGACCGTTACTTCCTCGACAACGTGGCCAAATGGATTCTCGAACTTGATCGCGGCCGTGGCTTCCCCTTTGAAGGCAACTACACCTCGTGGTTAGAGCAAAAGCAAGCTCGTCTCGAGTCTGAAGAAAAGGCCAACGATTCACGTCAGCGCACATTGGAGCGCGAACTTGAATGGGTCAAGATGTCGCCAAAGGCACGGCAAGCAAAAGGTAAAGCACGTCTTGCCGCTTACGACAAGTTGCACGCAGAGGCGATGGCTGCCGAACGCGGTCCCGACAAGTTGGAAATTCACATTCCCGCTGGCGGACGCCTTGGCGACAACGTGATCAAAGTGGAGCACCTGTCAAAAGGATTCGGCGATCGCCTCCTTATTGAAGACCTGTCGTTCTCGTTGCCTCCTGCAGGCATTGTGGGCATCATTGGCCCGAACGGTGCTGGTAAGTCAACGTTGTTTGCCATGCTCACGGGTCAACAAGCGCCTGACTCTGGAACAGTGTCCATCGGTGACACCGTGCAATTGAGCTACGTCGACCAGAACCGCGATTCACTTGACCCCACAAAAACCGTGTACGAAGAAATCACCGAAGGTGTTGAACACATGAAGGTCGGCAACCGTGAAATTCACGGGCGCGCATACGTGGCAAGTTTCAACTTCAAAGGCGCTGACCAACAGAAATTGGTGGGCGATCTTTCGGGCGGTGAACGCAACCGCGTTCACCTGGCAAAAACTTTGAAGCGCGGTGGCAACGTGCTGTTGCTCGACGAGCCCACCAACGACCTCGACGTAGATACCTTGCGCGCTTTGGAAGATGCGCTCGAGCAGTTCCCTGGATGCGCCGTGGTCATTTCACACGACCGCTGGTTCCTCGACCGCATTGCCACACACGTGCTGGCATTTGAAGGCGACAGCCAAGTGCGGTGGTTCGAAGGCAACTTCACCGAATACGAAGCATGGCGCAAGAAGGAACTTGGTTCCGCTGCCGACCAACCACACCGCATCAAATACAAGCCGCTCAGCAGGTAACACCGATGGCCGCCAAACTCATTCGCATCGTGTGCTTCGGCATTTTCCTCGCAGGAGTTCCTGGCATCATCGTCACGTCCATTGTGAGCAACAACAACGGTGGCATCGTCACCATCGGTATGTGCATGGTTGCTGCGGCCATTGTGCTCATCACCATGAGTGCCACCAATACCAGCAAGCGAATCGATGCGTTCAACGATGTTGCTGCCGAACGTGTGGAAAATCGCGTGCGTGAATTAGTGGAAGCGGGTGCGAATGAACAAGAAGTTCGTGCACTCATTCGCGACACCATCGACCTCGCGCGTGGCCAACAGTGAGCAACCAGTCCCTCTTTGAATCTTGGAAGGGACTCTCTGACCACGACCTCGCCACCGAGCTTGCGCGCGAAACAGGCAAGCGTTTGGTGAAACACCGCGAACAAGAAATTGAAGCGGGCACCACCGTGTGGCGTTTGAAAGATTCGGGCGACATGCTGGCCCACAATTTCCTCATGGAAGCGTTCAGAGCATTACGCCCTGAGGATGCAGTCCTCTCAGAAGAAGGTGCCGACAACCGCGCACGATTGAACGCTGAGCGTGTGTGGATTGTGGATCCGTTGGACGGCACACAAGAGTTTGGTGAAGGTCGCGCTGACTGGGCGGTACATATCGCGTTGTGGGAACACACTGCTCTCACTGCCGGCGCTGTGAGTTTGCCCAGTATCGAGGCGGTGTTCAGCACACACCCTGCTACCGCGGTACCGCCAAAAGAAGGCAAGAAGCCCCGACTTGTCACGTCGCGCAATCGTGCGCCTTACGCAGCAATTCTTGTGGCCGAGAATCTCGACTGCGAGGCGTATCGACTAGGTAGCGCCGGCGCCAAGACCATGAGCATCCTTATGGGGGAAGCCGATATTTACGTGCACGATGGCGGCATGCATCAGTGGGATTCCGCAGCCCCTGCCGCAGTTGCGCTCGCCGCCGGCCTACATGCGAGCCGTATTGATGGCTCTCCGCTTGTATACAACGGTCCCGATACATGGTTGCCCGATTTCTTCGTCTGCCGACCTGAATACACTGATGCCATCTTGCATGCGATTTGGGGGCGTGACCCCCGATAAGGAGTCACACATGAGCGAACCAACTGTTCTGGTTTCCATTGACGCGCATGTGGCAACCGTGACCTTGAATCGTCCGCATCGCGCCAACGCATGGACGGGCCGCATGCACGCCGAATACAAAAAGACAATTGCCGACCTTGACGCCGACACCAATATTCGCGCCATCGTTGTCACTGGTGCCGGCAAAACGTTTTGTGTGGGTGGAGACAGCGACGCACTCGCTGGTCACGCTGAGCGTGGTGGTTACGACCCTGGTGAGAGCGCCAGCGTGGCCAACCCCGGCACCAACCTTCCGAGCGAATTTGATCATGACCTCGCATGGCATTACGGACTTCGAGTTCCGGTGATTGCTGCCATCAATGGCGCCTGCGCAGGTATTGGCTTGGCGCTGCCATTGTTCTGTGATTTGAGATTCATTAGCGCAACCGCCAAATGCACCACCGCGGCACCGAAGTTGGGACTACCAGCTGAATACGGAATGAGTTGGACTCTCCCACGTCTCATCGGTGTCACGCGCGCGAACGACTTGTTGCTGTCAGGACGTGTGTTCACTGGCGAAGAAACACGCGACTGGGGATTATGGAATGGTGTCGGCAACGACGGCGTTCACGCGTTGCACATGGCCCAAGAATGGGCGCGCAACTTGGCCACCACGGCCGGCCCTAATGCTGTGACCACCACCAAGGCTCAGATTTACCGTGACTACATTCGTCACTCCATCGGAGCTTCAGTGGACGAATCAATACACCTCATCAACGAGGCCACAAAAACAGCCGAATACCGAGAAGGCGTTGCCGCGCTACGTGAGAAGCGCGCACCTCGCTTCTAGTGACACACGGAACGAATAGACAGAGAACTGCATGACAAAGTTCCTCACCTATGCGTTCCTCTTCATGATTGTTGTGGGCGGATGCGCCGAAGCCTTTGGTGGCACATCAGATGTCACCAACACCACCGTGTTCAGCACCGTTGCACCCATTACCGATTCCACCGACATTGGCATTCAAGATCCGCAAGCCCCCGATGTTGGCCCCAACAACTCTGTTACCCCTAGCGGTGGCAAGGGCGGCTCATCCATCACTTCGAATGACGACATCGAATGTGACGAGGCCGAAGATTTGTACGACAGTGGCGAACTCACTGATGACATCGCTGACTACTGCGATTACGGCCCCGATGGCGAATGGGACACCAACGACGATTACGACAGTTGGGAATCGTAAGCCCGGCAGTTCTTACCGAACTCTTACTTATCTCTCACCCAACCTTCACAAACAGATGTGAAGATGTAGGCACAAATCGTGCGGGGGCGCGAGAAAGTAAAAATGAAAAAAGTAATTATCCACGGCTTGATTGTCGCGTCGATGGGGGCATCAACAATCGGTGTTGCTACGCCCGCTCTGGCGACAACCAACACAACAACCACGTGCTCTACTCCGAGTAACGGGTACGGGCAAATGTTTCCGACACTTAGTGCATCTTCGTGGAGCAGTTCTGCAATTGATGCGCTTAGTAGTGCTGTCATGGCACCTGAGGAAACAAACCCCACGCCAGAGGGTCAGCCCGACCCCGAGGACAATATGCAGATACATGCGGGGTACACATATTTTGGCCAATTTGTTGACCACGACCTCACGCTTGATGACAGAGCAAACGACCTTGTGACTCCCACTCCACCATCGGCGTTAGTAAATGGTCGCACTCCACAATTAGACCTCGACTCTGTGTATGGCAAAGGACCATCGGATTCTCCGTCGCTCTACGAGTCAGACGGACTGCACATGAAAGTGGGTGCACTGCTCACCGGCAGTAACGATGTCGGCGCGCGAGACCTTCCTCGTGGCACCAATGGACAAGCCCTTATTGGCGATCCACGAAACGATGAAAACCGTTTGGTGGCGAGCATTCACTCCATGTTCTTGCGCTTCCATAACGACACAGTTGATCGAATCATTGCCGCTCAACCAACATTGACCGCAACTCAAGTGTTTGCGCAAGCGCGCGCTCAGGTTGTGTCCATCTACCAATCCATCATCATCAACGACTTCCTTCCAGAAATAGTTGGCCAACGACAAGTGGACGACGTAATCCGTAGAACGCCCAGCGGGTATGTGACCAATCTGCGTTTCTACAATTCATGTCAACAGATGCCGGTGGAGTTCTCAGTTGCTGCGTATCGATTCGGTCATTCAATGGTTCGTGGGCTGTACCGCATAAACGCAACAACAAATCGTGTTCCCGTTTTTAGTGGCTCCAATGTGGCTGGAAGCGACCTCACGGGATTCTCACCAAGCCCCAGCACATTCGGGGTCAATTGGGACTTCTTCGTTCCAAATCGCAATTCCACAGTGAAAGCACAATGGTCGTACAAGATCGACAACTCACTCACCCATTCATTGAGTTTGTTGCCATTGCCGGCAACTGGTGCAGGTCCTGCGAATTTGGCAAAGCGAAATATTCTGCGGTCTCAACAAGTCGGGTTGCCATCTGGTCAAGCCGTTGCTCGCGCAATGGGTGTCACCCCGTTACCTGATGACAAGATCTTGATTGGCGCATCCACTGGAAACGCGAACGACACTCAATCAATCGCTTCCGTGTCATCAGAGTTTGTGGGTAATGCTCCGCTATGGACATATGTGCTCGCCGAGGCAACAGCACATGCGTATCCCGTGGCCAATGGAAAGATCATTGGGTCACAACAAAACGCTTATCGCCTCGGGCCGGTTGGTGGACGCATTGTGGCGGAAACAATTGTTGGGCTCCTGGCCAGCGACGCAACATCCATCGTGAATAAGCGTCAACCAGTTGCGCCGTATTCCTTGCGCTCGTTTATCAACTCCGTCAGCAAGTCCGCCGTTATCGTTCCGGCGCCAAAGAAGGCACCGACAGCAAAGCAGCCCGCTCCGAAAAAGAAGCGCGCTACCAGCGCGGTTCGTGCTCACCAAGCTTCGGTACCGGCCCGTACTGCGGCTCGTACCCGCTGAAGTCAACCGGAGAATTCACAGCTTGATATGGCGCCTCACCCGGCTGGGGCGTCATATCAACGAATGCGCCCGAAGCAATCACTTGTTCATCCTCCACAGCTTCGCGAATGCTGTTGAGCGGCGCGTACCACACATCACATTCGTCGAACTTTTGCGTCCAATACGCATATGACTGTGTGGAAAAGTGCGCGTCAAGAATCTGAATCAATGCTTCGCAATTCTTCGCGCGCAGCACAGCATTGGTGAATCGTTCGTCAGCGGCAATGTCCGGACGATCGATTGCTTCGATGAATCCGGGCCAATGACGATCAGCCTCTAAACCCAGCAACCAAAAAGCTCGGCCATCAGCACACGTGTAGTTCAACATTTGTGGAGTGGGATTGTTCGCGCGTGGCTTTGTGCTGGTGCGTTTACCAAACCGCAACTGGTTACCCACGTCCCAACCAATGGTGTAAATACCGGTGCGCAACAAACTGGTCTCCACAATGCGGCCTTTGCCCGTGCGCTCACGATCAAAGAGTGCAGCCATTACTCCGGCACACATCGACAAGCCGGTGGTGTGGTCACCCTGACCGCTGCGTGCACCCGGTGGGTTTTCTCCTGCGCCCACCAACGTGTGCGCAATTCCGGTGCGCGCCCAGAACGCGCCAATGTCATAACCCGCACGGTCAACATCGGGACCTTTTGTGCCGTATCCCGTGAGCAATCCGTACACCAGTCGTGGATATTTCTTCGTAAGAGTTTCTGCATCAAGGCCCATTCGCGTGAGGCCGGCTGTACGCACGTTTGATACGAACACATCAGCTTCTGTAAGAAGCGAATGCATGGCGGCAAGGTCTTCTTTAGTGCGTAGGTCGAGCACCACCGACCGCTTCCCGCGGTTGTCTATTTCGAACGGCGGAACTCCTGATTGAGCGCCTACACCTAACGCACCAAACACGGCACGTTGCGGGTCACCCGTGGGTGGTTCCACCTTGATAACGGTTGCGCCCCAATCGGCCATGATGCCGGTGGCAGCGGGTCCGGCTACCCACACCCCCATCTCCACCACTTTGACTCCGTGTAACGGACCGTTTGCCATGTGTGCCCCCTGAAAAAATTCCCGAGAACATTGTGTCTTATTTCCCCTCGCCGCAGCGTGTGCGAACGAATCAACACGGCACACTATGTTCATGAATGCGCCCATGACCGACCTGAAATGGGGCAACTTCTCCGATTTGGGCCCGTGGGACCTTGATCGAGACAACATTTCGTGGTCTCGCGTGGCAGTTGTTTTGCGCACCGCAGCACAAAAAGAAGTGCCCACCCTTATTCGCAGTCGTCGGGTGCCACCACTTGGACGCCTCTGCGTGGTGGTGGCGCGCATGGCGTGGGCGTTGCTCCCCTGGTTTATTCAGAAGCGCCGCAATAAGTTTGCTACTCCCGAAGAATCTCGCGCATATATTTCACTGCGCCTGCGCATCGCAATTGAAAAATTGGGCGCCACATATATCAAGCTCGCACAAATCATCTCGAGCGGCGAAGGGCTCTTCCCTGCTGAATTGGTTGATGAGTTCAAACGTTGTCGCGATCAAGTGCCGGCCGAGCCATGGGACAGTGTTCGCACCACCGTGGAACAAGACCTTGGTGCACGAATTGAAGACGTATTTACGTCGTTTGAAAAAACTGCGCTTGCCGCTGCATCAATTGCACAGGTTCACCGCGCCACTTTGCGCACCGGCGAAGAAGTTGTGGTGAAAGTGCAGCGCCCCGAAGTGTCTCGGCTCGTGCGTGCCGACCTGAAGGTCATGGCATGGCTTGCGCCGTTCATGATCGGCCGCATCAAAGTTGCTGCCCTGGCGAATCCACCTGCGTTGGTGGAACTTTTCGCTGAGACCATCGTGGAGGAACTCGACTTCCGCATGGAAGCCAGCAACATGGTCGATATTGCTGCCATGTTGCATGGGTTGAATCAAGACGGATACATCGTGCCGCGACCTCACCCCCGCTTGGTGACGCGCCGAGTGTTGGTGATGCAACAACTACACGGTTTCAACTTCGACGATGTTGAAGGCATGCATCTTGCTGGCATTGACACTGAGCAGGTCATCAAGAACGGCATGATTGCCTTCATGGAGGGCGCCCTCATTCACGGCGTCTTCCACGGCGACCTTCACGGCGGCAATCTATTCGTACTCACTGATGGCCGCACGGCATTACTTGACTTCGGCATCGTGGGTCGTCTCACTCAGCCCCGTCGACTCGCATTCATGCGACTCATGTTGGGTGCCACCACCAACGACGTTCGTGGTCAAGTGGCAGCGCTTTGCGAACTGGGTGCTCTTCCAAAAGACACCGACGTCGACGCAGTGATTCGTGATCTCAACCTCGATAACCCTGTTGACCCCACAGCACTTAGTGGCGAGGAACTGGTGCACGAAGTGCAGCGAATTGTGAAATCACTGTTGGCATACGGGGCCAAACTGCCCAAAGAACTCATGCTCTACGTGAAGAACATGGTGTTCCTCGACGGAGCAATAGCGCGCCTGGCACCGGACCTTGACATCATTGCCGAGCTCACCAATATCACTATGACGTTTACCCAACGACATGGTGAGCGACTCTTCCGCGAGCTTGGAATGGCTGCGGCAGAGTTCCAGATGGATCTCAGCGGCGTGAAGGCCACCTTGGGTGTTGATGAGTCCACCGACTCACTCACTTATCGTGAACTGCAACAGCGTCGCGAACTCATTCAGAAACGAATGAAGGACCATCTCACTCGTTAGGGCAAGTACCTCTCCGTTTGAAAGAATGAAGGGGTGAGACTCATCGTTGCGCGTTGCACAGTTGAATATGCCGGCCGACTAGAAACTCGCCTCCCCGAAGCGTTGCGTTTGGTCATGGTGAAGGCGGACGGATGCGTTGCAATTCATTCAGACGGCGGCGCATACAAGCCCCTGAACTGGATGAATTCGCCCAATGTGATTGAGGACAATCACGACCATTGGATTGTGCGCAACCCCAAAGGCGAGGCGATGACCATCACCTTTCATGAAATTCTCAGCGACTCTGCGCATGAACTCGGCGTAGATCCTGGCCTTGAAAAAGACGGCGTCGAAAAGCAACTGCAGGAACTTCTCGCGGCTTCGCCCGAGGTGATGGAAGAGGGGCTCGTTCTCATTCGTCGCGAGCACTACACGGCGCTTGGACCTGTCGACATTTTGTGCAAAGACCCCGACGGCAACACGGTGGTGATTGAAGTGAAGCGTCGCGGCGAGATTGATGGAGTGGAACAGCTTTCTCGTTACTTGGTTGATTTATCTAATGATGTTTCATTAGGTACGTTGCGTGGAATGTTTGTGGCCCAAAGCATTAAACCCCAAGCCAGAACTCTTGCTGAATCACGAGGCATCAAGTGCGTGGAAGTTGATTACGACGAACTACGCGGCAAAGAGTCGAACGAGTGGACTCTTTTCGGGTAGGAAAATACTTCTCTTAAACATGACTCGGTTTCGTCAGTAGACATAACCTAAATGAATGGCTTCAAAATCCACTGGGTCAACTCGAGTTTCGCGCGAAGAAGCCGAGAACAAGTTGGTGTCGTCACTGATTGATCTTTTGGGTCAGCGCCCCATCAACGAAATCACCGTCGACCTCATCGCCAATTCTGCTGGTCTCAAGAGTGGCCATGTATTGGTGCACCGCTATTTTGAGGCCCGATCGGGCCTTGTTGCAGCCGCCGCACACACGTTGTCGCAAAATGTAGTGAACACATTGTCGGCAGAACTCACAGCGATGTCCCAAAAAGCACCCGCGGACGTTCTTGCCCTCATCGGTGGCACCGTGGAATTGTTGCGTCGCCGTGCCCTGTTATTGGCAGAGCTAATGACTACTGGTGGCGAGTCCGCCCTTCATTCCACCGACACCCGAGCGATTCTCAATGTCATGACACAAGCGTTCGAAGCAATTGGTCTCGTCAATCGCGTTGCGCGCGCCACTGCGCTAAAGGTGTACTCACTGGTGGTGATGGAATCCACTCACCGCCATTGGACTGGCACAACCAAAGACGAGGCAGACGACCTTCGCAACATGATCGTGTTCGAAATAGCCAATGCTGGCGACATCGCCAAACAAATGAACTGGAACTAATTACTTCGCGTTCACGCCAGTGCGGAGGTTTTCCTCGAGGCTCACAAACTTGTGGGCAGCGAGCCACAGACGAAGTAGGTGTCGGCGCTTATCGGGGTCTTCCCAATCGTCGTAGGCCTCACGGGCGTGCAAGATGCGACCATTGTTCAGGAACTGAATGTCCCCCGGTTCGAAATCCATCTCCAGATAGAACTCGGGGTCGTTGGCGATGGACTCCAGAAGTTCCATCGCTTCTAGCTGCTTGGCAGTCAGGCGAGGAACGTCGGGCCAGCGTTGTGCATTGCGGATGTACCAACCCACGTAGAAGATGCGCGGCTCACCATTGAGATCGAACACGGGAGGCAG
>CAYSPE010000023.1:0-10864 GCA_964432845.1 uncultured Bifidobacterium sp. | reverse complement strand
AATCCGCGCAAGAGGACAAAGCCGAGCCCTTGTGACAAATCGTTGTTGATCTTGTCGATGACATCGTTGAGACCGGTCAATGAAAATTGATCGAGCGTGATGCTGTCAAGCGTTGCACCATTGGCAATTGCCGTGCGAGTGACCTCAACTAATTCGTTGCGTTGCTCGCGAGAAAGGGAAAACTCCCACGTGCGATTGTCTCGCACATGGGAGTTTTTCCAAAGTTGTATAGATGGACTCATTGTGTCCGGACTGCTTACGAGAAGCGCACGAGTCCTTGGTCGATGACCTTGCGGTCGCCAACGTAGGTTTCAAACAATGCTTCGCCAGCACCGCTGTTCCAGATCTTGATGGTGAGCGCATCGCCAGGGAACACTGGAGAAGCGAAACGACCCTCAATGTGCTTGAAGCGATCTGCGTCGCCGTCACACAATGCATTGAGCAATCCGCGACCAGTGAATCCGTATGTGCACAATCCATGCAAGATGGGTCGTGGGAACACGCCAGCAGCAACGGCTGGGTGATTCGGATCCGAGTGAAGCGGGTTGCGGTCACCATTGAGGCGATACAACAGCGCTTGATCTGGAGACGTTTGGAACGTGACCTCGTGGTCAGGCGCAGTTGCAGGTGGTTCGTTGACCGCACCGCTTGGACCGCGATCGCCACCGAAGCCGCCAGCGTCACGAATGAACACCGAAGAACGAGTGGAGTACAACGGCTTTCCTGCAGCATCGGTTGCTTCGGCTTCGGTAACGATGACCGCTGCCTTCACCTTGTCATACATTGCGACAACCTTGCTCTGCACGGTGGCAGTTCCTTCAACGGGAAGAGGCTGGTGCAGTGTGATGGCCTGTGAAGCATGCACAAGGTTGGCGAAATTGAATTCGCCCACGTTGCGCATGGGGTTCGAGTTGGGACCTCCCTGACCAGAACCGAGCACTACGGGCATGGTGGGCAACGCTTTTTGTGTAACGCCAGTTGAGTTTTCAGTGACGTACTGCAATTGATCGGAACTCACATTCAGGCTCACTGCATAAAGCAGAGAATCCTTTGATGTCCAGGAAATTTGGTACGGCTCACCAACTGAACCAACTGCTGCGGGATTCAACGCCATGGCGCTACCTACTTCTTACCGATGGTGTTCTGTGGGTACGAGCCGTCGCGTCCGTCCATGCCTGCGTTGGGGCGTGCCTTTGCGAGCATGTCAGCAACAACTGGACCCAACTTGGTGGGGTCATCAATTGGCGTGGTGCTTGGACCGCGGTGCCAGCCTTCTGCGATTGCGAGTGTTTGACCACTTGCCTCGAAGATGCGACCGGTGACATCGCCTGCTTCGTTGCCTGCAAGCCAAGTAACGATGGGAGCGATCCAACGTGGCGAACGCATCTCGCGCTCTTCATCGGTTTCTGGTGCGTTGCCCAAACCCTCAGTCATACGTGTGAGTGCAACGGGTGCCACTGCGTTCACGGTGACACCGAAACGTGCAAGCTCAAGCGCTGCAATAATGGTGAATGATGCAATACCGGCCTTTGCAGCGCCGTAGTTGGTTTGACCAATGTTTCCGTAGATACCAGACACTGAAGTGGTGTTGATGATGCGTCCGTACACCTCTTTGCCGGCCTTTGCTTGCTCGCGCCAGTAGGCAGCTGCCCAACGTGCAGGTCCAAAGGTGCCCTTGAGGTGCACCTTGATGACTGCGTCCCACTCTTCTTCGGTCATGTTGGTGAGCATGCGGTCACGAAGAATGCCGGCGTTGTTCACCACGATGTTGATGTCACCGAACGTTTCGATGGCGGTGTTGATGAGGCGCTGTGCACCTTCCCATGAAGAAATGTCGTCACCGTTTGCAACAGCTTCGCCGCCCATTGCCTTGATTTCGTCAACAACTTGCTGAGCTGGGCTGACGTCGCCGCCACTGCCATCAACGTTGCCGCCGAGGTCGTTCACCACAACCTTTGCGCCTTGGCTTGCGAGGCTCAATGCATGCTCGCGACCAATTCCGCGTCCTGCTCCAGTAACTACCGCAACGCGGCCTTCACACATCTTGGCCATGATGGCTCCCCTTGTTCTCTGGGCACCCACATTGATGCCGCCTACCGATATTACGAACTGGAGTCACACGCCACATAGCCCGACCACCCCCTAGCCTCAAAGCGTGGCCAACCCCTCCTCCAGCAAGGTTCTCGTCATCGGCGCCGGGCCAGCCGGCATTGCCTGTGCATCTCGCCTCCATGCACGGGGGCACGAGGTGGTGGTGGTTGATAAGGCCGTCTTTCCTCGTGACAAATGCTGCGGAGATGGCCTTACCACCAACGCGTTACGCGTGCTTGAACACATGGGATTCAATCCTGAGCGAGTTCCCGACTGGCAAGAATGCGGCACCATTGAGTTGCGAGCACATAGTGGCCGGCGCATCGACCTGCCGTTACCCGCAGTGGGCGGAACTTTTGCCGCCATCGCTCCGCGCGCCCAACTTGATCACGCACTCGTCGAACATTGCCGCGACCTTGGGGTCACCATTCATGAAGGACATGGTTTCGTCGATGTGTTCTCGCATGATGCCGATGGCATCACTGTGGAGATTGAAGGACTTGGTTTGGTCTCGGCTGACTACGTAGTAGCCGCAGATGGCATGTGGTCACCTGTGCGCAAAGCATTGGGACTCAACACGCCTGGCTACCTGGGTGAGTGGCATGCATTTCGTCAATACATCGGCAATGTACACGGCACAGCAAACGACACGTTGCACATTTGGTTCGACGAAGATCTGTTACCGGGGTATGCGTGGTCATTCCCATTACCTAATGGTCGCGTCAATTTTGGATTCGGCATATTGCGCGCGCAAGAACGCAGCACCAAGTTCATGAACGAAAAGTGGCGCGACCTTCTCACTCGACCACACATTGTGGAAGCACTGGGTGATTCATTCGTGCCCGAAGACCGCCACACTGCGTGGCCCATTCCGGCTCGCATCGATTCTGCCGTACGTTCGTCGGGACGAGTGCTGTTCGTGGGAGATGCGGTGTGCGCAACAGACACCCTCACCGGTGAAGGAATTGGCCAGGCATTGGAAACAGGCATTGCGGCAGCTGACGCCATTTGCGAAGGTGGTTCTGCGGCCGCCGTGCGCCATGCGTATTCAAAAACACTTGACCGAATGTTGTTGGCCGATCATCGAATGTCGGCAGTGTTGGGGAAATGGATGTCCTCTCCACTCGTTGCACGTTGCGTACTCGCCCTCGTCGACACCAACAACTGGACACGCAAGAACTTTGTGCGCTGGATGTTTGAAGATGAACCACGTGCCATCGTTTTCACGCCCCGACGCTGGCACCGCAAATTCCTTGCCCGTTCGGGCGCCTACGTGAAATAGCGCCACGGTTCTCATACCCCACTTCGGTGGGGCTACGGTGAAACGCATGAAGACACGTCTTACCGAAATGCTCAACATTGACTTGCCCATCATGCTTGCTGGCATGGGCGGCGTTTCCTATAGCGATCTTGTTGCTGCCGTTTCCGACGCAGGTGGCATTGGCACTTTTGGAGCCGCACCGATGAGTACCGAACTTCTCGTGTCAGAGATGGCTCGAGTACGCGAACTCACCGACAAGCCATTTGGCGTAGACCTTCTCACCGCTTCACCTGACTCCATCGAGCGCAACTTGGCAGCAATCATCAAGGGTGGTGCCAGCATCTACGTTGCGGGACTCGGCGTACCACGCGAAATTATCGACGAATTGCACAAGCACAACATTTTGGTGGGCTCTATGTGCGGCAAAGTACGCCATGCCACAGCAGCGGTAGCTAGCGGTTGTGACTTTGTTGTTGCACAAGGCACCGAAGCTGGCGGACACACCGGCACCGTTGCCACCATGGCACTTGTTCCTCAAGTTGTCGACGCCGTACAAGGCAAAGTTCCAGTGGTTGCAGCTGGCGGAATCTTTGATGGTCGCGGTCTCATCGCTTCACTTGCGCTCGGCGCCGAGGGCGTGTGGATCGGCACAAAGTTCATCGCTTCACACGAAGCACACACCGGCACTGGGTACAAAGAAAAAATGCTGGAAATGAACGAAGACGACACCGTCATCAGCAAGGCATACACGGGCAAGACTTGCCGCGTTGCTCGAACCGAGTGGACACAACACTTTGAGGAACACCCTGAAGAATTGCAAGGATTCCCCGCTCAGGCACTCGCCACCATAAACGCAGGCATCCATCACCTTGGCGTAGGACCCGAAGTGAAACTTGATACCAATAAGGCATTTATGGCTATCGGTCAGGCAGTTGGTTCCATCAATGAAATCAAGCCAGCCAAGCAAATTGTGAACGAGATCATGCAAGAGGCCGAACAAGCTCTCAAGCGTCTCGACTCACTGCGTTAATTCTTGTGATGTGCTCTTTCGAGCGCGCATAGACATAACCTCACACAAGCATGTTTTCTTTATTGCGTCGCAATCGCGACATTCGTTTGGTGTTTGGCGCTCAGGTTGTTTCCTTTGCTGGCGACTGGTTCACATTCGTGGCACTCGCAGGATTGGTGGAAGACCGCACCAAGTCAGCGTTCTTGGTGTCATGCGTGCTCGTATCAATGACACTTCCCGGTTTGCTCATGTCTCCCGTTGCTGGTTCTTATGCAGACCGCTTTGACCGCCGAAAAATTCTGGTCACGATTTCTGCGTTGCAAACCGTGGCCGCACTCGGGTTGTTGCTCTACGGGGTGGTGGGTATTTGGATTACGTTCGCATCACAGAGCGTGATTGCGGCGCTTGCATCATTCGTTGGTCCGTCAACTAGTGCCTCAATTCCCAACCTCACCGACAATGAAAACGACTTACGACGCGCAAGCGCCTTGTTCGGAAGCACATGGGGCATCATGCTCGCCGTTGGTGCAGCTTTGGGCGGAGTGTTCGCAGCTGCTTTTGGTCGTAACGCAGCATTCATTGCAGATGCCGTGTCATTTGCGCTCGCGGGGCTTTTGTTTGCGAGCGTTCGCACACCCATGCAAAGTCATGACGTCACGGCAAACGCTCGCAAACCTCGCCCCATTGCAGACATGAAGGAAGCAATCCATCTCGCTCGCGAGGACAAGGTGATTCTCGCTCTCATGGGCTCAAAGATGACCTTTGCCGTTGGTGCGGGCATCGTGAGTCAGTTGGCCGTATTGGCGTCTACTGCGTTTCATGTGGGCGATGCTGGCCGTGGCTTGTTGATTGGCGTGCGTGGCGTGGGTTCCGGGCTTGGCCCCATTCTTGGCGCACGTATCGCTGGTCGCGACATGAAGAAGTTGCTCACCGTGTGCGGTGTTGCCGGACTCATCTTCAGCATTTGTTATTTAGGTGCCGCAGCAAGTCCGTTCATCTGGATGGCGGCCATCTTCATCGGTCTTGCACACCTCAGCGGTGGCGCGCAGTGGACATTGTCCACACTTGGTTTGCAGATTCAATCACCCAATCACATTCGTGGTCGTGTGTTGGCCGGCGATATGGCGTTGGTGAATACCATGATTGCGTGCACCAGCCTCATGGCCGGCGGCGTGTCACAGTTGATGGGTGTGCGCAGCACCATCGTTATCTTTGCGGGCGCCGCTGCAGTTGCTTCAGCTCTTTATATTGCAGCGACGTCGTCTATCCGACGGAGTCTGCGCACTTCACAGCCGCATTGATGTAACCCATGCGACGAGGATCTTCCTCGTACACCGTGAGCATGGTGTTCATCACGTATGCCATGGCAAGTTGACGCGATGGTTGCGCGAATGCAACGGAACCACCGGCGCCATCGTGACCAAAACTGCCAGGGCCGGCGTACTTGTTGCGATCACTGTGCAACATGTACCCCTTGCCAAACACTGTTTTGTGTCCGAGGATGCGATCCACTTCGCCTTCAGGCGTTTCCGACGTGGTGGCCAATTGCAATGTTTCTTCGCCCAGCAAACGCACTCCATTTACTTCGCCAATAACGGCGGCGTAAATGGTGGCAAGTGACTTTGCATTGGTAATGCCGTTGGCACCAGGGATCTGTGCGGCGTGTACTTCGCGCTTATTGAACGCACCGGGGCCGAATGCTCCGTTCAATGACAACGCCGTTGCTGCTTCTGAACCTGGACCACCGTGATCGTTCATGAACTTGGCGATCTCTGGTGGGAACGATGGAATGGGATGCGCCATGAGATGAGCAACTCGATGTTCGTGCTCTTCGGGCAAACCAATCCACAACTCAACCCCGAGTGGCGCAACAATCTCACTGGCGACGAATTCGCCAATGCTTTTACCAGTAACACGACGCACCAGTTCTCCACCCAACCATCCGTACGTAAGCGCGTGATAACCGTGCGTGGAATTCGGCTCGAAGAATGGCGTGGTGTCTGCCAAACGTGCGGTAATGGTGTCCCAATCAAGTGCTTCAGCAAGCGTGATGGGCCCCTCCACGGTGAAGATGCCACCGCGGTGTGCCAGCACTTGCGCAACAGTGAGATTGCCTTTGCCTTTGGCCGCAAACTCGGGCCAATAGTGAGCCATCTTTTCGTTGTAGTCAAGAAGCCCACGCTCAACACACATGGCAACGGCGAGCGCCGTGATGCCCTTGGTGGTGCTGAACACGATGTTCAACGTGTCAGCGTCGTACGGAACGGTTCCTTCTTTGTCACGAACACCGCCCACTAAGTCAACAACCAACTCACCTTTGTGGCGTACTGCAACGCTTGCGCCGCGATCCATGCCAGACGCAAGATGCGCAAGAAATTCATCGCGCACTGGCTCCCAGCCAGGTGCAACGTTGTTGACCGTGAGCTGCGTCATGATCAGCCGTCGATGAGTGAACGAAGCTTGGCGATCTGACCCACGGGGTCTGGACCAACAGGGTTTACCGACAACACGGTGACACCGGCCTCTTTGTATGCAGCGAGGCGCTCCTTGATGAAGCCGGTGCTGCCTACGAGGTTTGCATTCATGATCCACTCAGCAGGAATCTTCGAAGCAGCTTCGTCTTTCTTGCCGTCGAGATAGAGGTCTTGAATTTCTACTGCTTCTTTTTCAAAGCCATAATCGCGACAGACATCGTTGTAGAAGTTCTTACCGCGAGCTCCCATACCACCCACATACAACGCCATGTGAGGACGTGCATTGTCGAGGATCTTGGTTTGTGCCTCGCCAGTGAGTGAATCGTCAATGCACAACATGCCGCTTGCAGAAATGTCGAGACGAGGGCGATTGGGGTCACGCTTTGCAAGACCAGCCTTGAGTGAGTCGCCCCATACGTTGTGGTACTTCTCTGGGTAGAACATGATGGGCAACCAACCATCAGCTAGTTCTGCGGTTGCTTCCACACTCTTGTCCTTCAAGCTTGCCCACCAAATGGGGATGTCCTTGCGAACGGGGTGGTTGATGATCTTGAGTGGCTTGCCCAAACCGGTGCCCTGACCCTCTGGAAGCGGAATCTGCACGGTCTTACCGTTGTACTGAAGTGGTGCTTCACGTGCCCACACGTTGCGACACACTTCGATGTATTCCTTGATGCGTTGCATGGGCTTTTCATACGGAACACCATGGAATCCTTCAATCACCTGTGGACCCGAAGCACCAAGGCCAAGAATGAATCGGCCATCAGAAACGAAGTCGCAACCAGCTGCGGTCATGGCCATGAGTGCCGCGGTACGCGAATACACATTCACGATGCCTGTACCAATTTCTACGCGCGATGTTTTCGCCGCGAGGTAACCCACCTGGGAAATGGCATCGAAGCTGTATGCCTCGGCAATCCACACCTGGTCGAGGCCGGCTTTTTCCAGTTCGACCACGCGATCGACGGCTTCTTTGAATCCGCCGGAGTAATTGATTCCCATTGACAACTTCATGATTCCCCCTCGGGTTGTTCGGTTGGTGAGGTTCACCCTATGACGAAGGACACCTTTCGTGCGACTCCTGAGACGTCGGAGTGCCTATTCGGTCCGTTTGGTGCGACACTAAAGCCCGTGACTGCAACGCCCATCGAATTCTTCGTCCCCGTACGCGACGGGATTTCACTGCGTGCGCTCGAATGGTCTCGGGGTCAAGGCACCCCCATTCTCCTTATCCATGGATTGGCCTCGAACGCGCGCCTGTGGGACGGCGCGGCGCGGCATCTGGTGGAGCTTGGTCACTCAGTGGTGGCACTTGACCTACGAGGTCATGGCCACAGCGACAAGCCCGACCACGGATACTCAATGGGCGAAGTGGCGCACGATGTAGTTGATGTCATTCGATGCCTTGGGCAAAGAGATGAATCGTTCCGTACTCCCCTAGTCGTTGGACAGTCGTGGGGCGGCAACATTGTGATTGAACTTGCACATCGATTCCCAAGCGATGTTCGCGGAGTGGTGGCAGTTGATGGCGGCACCATTGAATTGGGCGACGCATTTCCAAAGTGGGAAGACTGCGCAGAAGTGATGAGCCCACCACCACTTGAAGGGATGAAGGCCGAACGACTTCGTTCATACATTCGCACGGCGCACCCTGATTGGAGCGACGAAGGCATTGATGGCCAGATGCACAACATGGAAGTGTTGGCCGACGGCACTATTCGCCCCTGGCTCAGCCTCGATCGCCACCTCCTGGTGTTGAAAGGATTGTGGGAGCACACTCCGTCCGCGCTGTGGTCAGAGATAACCGTGCCTGTCATGTTCACTCCAGCAGAAAAGTCCGACAACGATTTCGCGCAGCGCAAACGCGCACAATTAGAAATGGCCGAGCAAAAATTGGCGCAGTGCAAGGTGGAGTGGTTCGTTCCTGCAGACCATGATTTGCATGCTCAATTCCCCGAACGCTTTGCTTCCGCTATTCACAACGCAATCACCATGGGGTTTTTCGCATGAGCCTTCCACGCATTCTCACCATCATGGGCTCTGGCGAAACAGCGCCCACCATGGTCACCACGCACCGCACTCTCACCGCGCAACTTCCAAAACCCGTGAAGGCAGTAGTGCTTGACACGCCATACGGATTTCAAGAAAACGCCCCGGACCTTGCGGTGCGCACGGTTGACTATTTCAAAACCTCCATCAACGTAGACATTGAAGTTGCCGGGCTCCTGCGGTTGCATGACACCCACATAGCTGCAGACCCCGTTGCCGTAGAGCGTGGACTGCGTGCAGTAGCAGACGCAGATTACGTATTTGCTGGGCCAGGCTCCCCAACGTACGCGCTACGTCAATGGTCGGGGACGTCGGTTGCGACCATCATCAATCACAAACTTGCAACCGGTGGCATCGTTACATTCGCGTCAGCCGCCGCCCTTACATTGGGCAAAGCAACAGTGCCCGTCTATGAGATCTACAAGGTGGGCCAGGACCTACAACGTCTCGACGGCCTCGACATCTTGTCGACCATGGGCATTAACGCCGCAGTGATTCCTCATTACGACAATGCAGAAGGCGGGAATCACGACACTCGTTTTTGTTACTTGGGCGAAACGCGTTTGCAATTGTTCGAATCAATGCTCGATGAAGACACATACGTGCTGGGCATTGACGAACACACCGGCCTCGTCATCAATCTCGATTCTGCAGAGGCAACCGTCGTCGGAAATGGCACGGTCACCATCCGCTTACGAACTGCATCATTTGTGTTCGCATCTGGAGACACAATTCCGTTGTCGGTTCTTCAGTCGCCTGCGACTGAGCTTGCCCTACAGGCATCCGATTCCGAAAAGCGTACGCAAGGTACGAACTTTTCTGAATCAGAGCCTTCCGGCGCCCAGTCGACGGACCGACGGAGGGGTTCGATTGACAAAAGTTCGTTCGGCACGAACGCTTTTGGAGATCGAAGCCCTGCAGTGCAAGGTCCGTCATCTCTCGAAGACGCTCTAATTCAAGAAACTGCAAACTTCAATAATGCGTTGAAGAGTCGGGATGCGGAATCAGCGGTGAGGGCGGCGCTTGAACTGGAGACTGCCATGCGGGAGTGGGCGGCGGATGCGACACAGAGCGATGTGGCCGATCGTGCCCGCGCCGCTCTGCGCTCCATGATTTCGCAGCTGGGTGATGCAGCCGTCGGTGGCGTGCAAGACCCCCGCGATGTGGTGGGCCCTTACGTCGAGGCCATGCTGGCGGTGCGCGCAACCGTGCGTGCCGAAAAGCGATACGACCTCAGCGATGTGATTCGTGATGCGTTTGCTGCACTCAATGTGGAAGTACGCGACACGCCAAACGGTGTGGAGTGGTCACTGCCCACCGATTAATGGCTGTGCAAGCCGGCAATGCGGGAGCGACCGCGAATACCGGCCATTGCATACACGACAATGAAAATCAGCGTGCCTACCAAAATGATGGTGGCGCTTGCGGATGTGTCGAGATGAAATGACAAATACATTCCGACGAACGCAGACACTGCTCCCACGATGGGCGATATCCACAACATCTTGGCGAATGAATTGGTGACCATTCGGGCAATTGATGCAGGTATCACCAACAGTGCAGAAATAAGCAATGTGCCGATGACACGCATGGTGACAAGGATGGTGAGTGACAGCATGGCCATGAGCAGCGCCTCAATCAACGCCACCTTCACACCAGATACCTGAGCCACTTCTGGATCAAATGTTGCAAAGAGAAATGCGCGATATAAACCAATCACAATTGCTAGAACGCCCACGGTGACAACGGCGACGGCCACGATGTCGCTCATCTGCACACCCAACACGCTGCCAAACAACACCGCTTCAATGCTCTTTTGGGCTTGACCATACCGATTCAACAATGCAAGACCCATGGCAAACGAGGCCGTGGTAACAACACCAATTGCAGCATCGGCGCCGATAATGCGACGTCGCGCAATGCGGCCGATGATGACACTTGAAGCGACACCCCAAATGCCGGCGCCCGCAAAGTAATTCA
>CAYSPE010000022.1:0-26631 GCA_964432845.1 uncultured Bifidobacterium sp. | reverse complement strand
CACAACACCTGAACCAATCTTGATGGTGTCAGTTACTGCAGCGAACGCGCTCATGGGCACAATGGCGTCGCGAACGAGGCGGCTGTCTGCTTGCCACACGGCCTCGAATCCTTTTTCTTCGGCATATTTGGTGTATTCCATGCCTTCTGAAATGGGATGGGCATCTTGAAGATAAATGGCTGCTGGGCTGGACATGATGTTCCTTCGTTTGTGATGAGTTCTGTTTAGTCGTTGTTGTCGTCGGTCTTGGGTTTCATGGGCAATTGTGTTCGCCACTTGCCGTCAGATGCATGAAGAGCTGCTGCAACAGCAGGAGCGGTGGGGACCAATCCGATCTCTCCAACGCCTTTGATGCCGTACGGGCTCTTTGGTTGAGGGCACTCGACTAGCGTGACATCAATCGGTGGCACATCTTTGGCTCTCAAGATTCCGAGTGAGCGCAAAGTCATGTTGGTGGGGAAACCCAGTTCGTTAGTGGGGAAGTCCTCGCTCAATGCGTATCCCAATCCCATATGCACAGCACCTTCAATTTGTCCTTCGCACAAAGTGGGGTTCACCGCACGCCCGACGTCGTGGATTGCCACAACTTTTTCTATGACCTGAGTAGTTGGATCCATCACAACCATCTGGGCCGCGTATCCGAATGCAGAGTGAATAGTGGGGTTCTCAACACCGGGCTCGCCAAGATGCTGAGTCCAGTCGACAACATATTCGCCCACATAATCGCGTCCGGCTTTGCAACCGTCTTCGAGCGCAACAGCACATGCGTTCTTGACGCTGGCTGCTGCCATGAGCGTGCCTCGGCTACCGGTGGTTTGGCCAAAACCCAATTGACGTGTGGTGTCGACGATGACACGAATCTTTTCGGCAGAAATCTTGAGCTCTTCGACTGCCACTTGCAATGCAACCGTATGCACGCCCTGGCCCATTTCGGTCCAACCATGACGTACCTCAACAATTCCGTCTTCACGGAAGTGCACAACAGCTTTGGCCACTTCTCGGAATCCGTTTCCGAGTCCTGAGTTCTTCAGTCCTAATCCGAGCCCCACTGCCTTACCGCTTGCAATGGCTTCGTCGTACGCAGGTTTCATTGCGTCAAGACAAGCCTCTGCACCTAAACAGCCATCGTCCATGATTTGTCCAGGTCCCCAAACTTCGCCTGGGTGAATCACATTGCGCTTTCGAATTTCCCAGCTGCTGATTCCTGCAAGTTCTGCAAGTCGATCGAGGCAACCCTCCATCGCGAACTGTGCTTGGTTCGCGCCGAACCCTCTGAATGCACCGCAAACAGGGTTATTGGTGCGCACTGCAATTGAAGAGACATCAACAGCGGGGGTGTGGTACGGGCCGGTGGCGTGTCCTGCTGCTCGTTCAAGAACTTTCATCCCTACTGATGCATACGAGCCCGAGTCGCCCACCATGCGGGCGCGAACTGCGGTGATCTTGCCGTTGGCATCACAGCCGACGGTGTATTCCATGCGAATAGGGTGTCGTTTTGCATGCATAAGCAAACTCTCTTCTCGCGAGAGAGTGCATTTCACTGGTTTCTGAAGCAACCATGCGGCGAGCGCAGTTTGGCCTTGGTTCGACATGTCTTCTTTACCGCCAAAGCCGCCGCCGTTGGAAACAAGTTCTACTGTGACTTTGTCGGTGGAAATTCCGAGCATTGCGCAGATTTGGTCACGGTCGTCCCAAACGCCTTGACCACCTGAGTACACGTGCATCGTGCCGGACTGTGAATCGGGAACGGCCACTGTGCTCTCTGGTTCCAAGAATGCGTGTTCGATGCGCTGTGTTTGGAATGTCTCGTTAACCACAAACGCACTGGCGGCAAGTTGGGAGTCAACATCTCCGCGTACGTATTCGCTGCGCGACAGAACGTTGCTGTCGGTTCCGGCAACTGCAATTTCTGAGTCGTTGATAGCGGCAAGTGCATCGACGATGGGGCGATGCACTTTGTACTCAACCGAAATGAGTTTTGCTGCATCGCGCGCCTGACGACGAGTTTTTGCCACGACAACTGCAAGAACGTCTCCGGCATATGAGGTGCGTTCGCCCACGCCAATGAACACGGGCCAGTCTTTGTAGATAATTCCAACTTTGATGTCGCCAGGAACGTCTGCTGCTGTGAATACGGCTTCGACACCAGGGGCTGCGAGCGCTGCCGACGTGTCAATACTCAGAATGTCTGCACGCACGTGTTGTGTGAGATGAAGGGCTGCATGAAGCATTCCGGGCACCCGGATGTCGTCTACATAGCCACGATCGCCGAGTGCAAGGTCTGCAGCTTCGTATTTAGTTCCGCGACTACCGACGCCTCCGGGTAACGAAATGTCTACCTGTGTCCCTTTTGCCACCGCTTCGATTGCATCCAACACCTTCACATAGCCAGTGCAACGACACAGGTGAGCTCCTAGGTGTCGGGCCATGTCCTCTCGTTTGAGATCGGCGCCTTTTTTGTCCACTTGTGACTTTGCACGCATCACAATTCCGGGAATGCAATACCCGCATTGCAATCCGCCGCAGGACGAAAATGCATCGGAATACTTGGATCGCTCCGCATCAGCGAGGCCTTCGAGAGTGGTGATCTCTTTCCCTTCCGCCTTCGCGACTGGGTACTGGCACGACACTTGTGCCTTGCCGTCGATCATGATGGTGCAACAACCGCACTGGCCAGAGGGAGAACAGCCGTCCTTTGGTGAGGTGATGTCGAGTTCTTCGCGAAGTGCGCTGAGAAGGTGAGGGTGGTCGGCGGCCACGGAGACATCGCGCCCATTGACACGAAACGAGACCTGATTGGTGGTGGCGGGCTGGTCAGTCATTGCTCAAACTTTAACGATTTGTAAAAGCCGAACCCGCATTCCTATTGGCATTCCTTGGGTCGTCCGTGGAATATGGTTCCCTTATGGACAAGAGTTGGCTCAGGCGGTCGGTCACGGTGCCCGGGGTGGTGCTGATTACCTTGCTCTTACCCCTCACGTCTCCGGTCTGGATGGTTCTCGGTACGGCCATCGACCTAATTCGTCGTCGTTATCGCTGCCCAATAGTGCGTTTGTTGATCTTTGCCACCTGCTGGGCATGGCTTGAAACTCTTGGTCTACTAGCCGCCGGAATTCTCGCCGTCGTGGGCAAGAGCAAGAACCTCGAATTGAACTATCGCATTCAAGAATGGTGGTGCCGCAATGTGGTTGCATCCCTGTCTGGCGTGGTGGGTCTTGCCTTTGAGGTGGAGGGCACTGACACTGTCGGAGATGGTCCGTATGTGTTGTTGGCGCGACACGTCAGTCTCGCTGACGCTGTGATGAGTTCGTGGGTGGTGGGAACTTTGTTGCAACGCCACCCGCGGTACGTTCTGAAAAATGAATTGAAGATGGATCCTTGTCTCGATGTCTTCGGACATCGTTTGCCGAACTATTTCGTGAATCGCGGGTCATCGAACATTTCCAGCGAATTAGATGGCATTCAAGAGATGGGTCGCCATTTATTGGATCGCGATGTTGCTGTCATTTTCCCCGAGGGAAGTCGGGCAAATAATAAGAAGCGTTCACAGCGTTTGAATGAATTGAAGACAAAGGCGTCGTCTCGATACGAACAACTGAAAGATCTGCATCATCTCATTCCACCTAAACCCGCAGGTGCGTTGGCATTGCTGAAGAGCGTTCCGGCAGCCCATGTTGTCACTCTTACGCATAGCGGTCTCGAGGGACTCGACAGTTTTGGCGCCATCTTGCGTAATTTTGGTCAACACATTGTGAAGGTACGCGTACGTATTCAGCACTTTGACCGAGTGAGTGTTCCCACAGACGAAGCATTCGTCGCCTGGCTCGACAAACAATGGATTGCAATGGACCACTTGGTTCAAACACAGATTTCCACATCACAACTGAGAGGATGAAACCATGGCTCACGCGTCACTGATTTCAGCTATCACTATCTCCATCATCATGGTGACCACATGGTTCATCAGTGTTCTCATTAAGAATGCATCCATCGTCGACATCGTGTGGGGGTTCGGTTTTGCGGTGAACGCAATCGTTCTCGCAATGTCGGTCGATGCCGACCACACACGTCAAGTTCTGGTGGCGGTCCTTGTGGGTATGTGGGGTTTTCGTTTGGCTGCTTACTTGGCACGCCGAAACTTGGGCCACGGCGAAGATTGGCGATACAAAGCCATGCGCAAGAAAAAAGGAGCACAGTTTCCACTCATCAGTCTGATAACAGTTTTCGGGTTACAAGGTGTATTGATGTTTGTGGTGTCGTTGCCTGTGTTGTTCAGCAACTCTGATCCATCACCAACTGTCGGACCTATCGCTGCAATGGGTGTCATGGCATGGCTGGTTGGGTTCTTGTTTGAAGCAATTGGTGATGCGCAATTGGCAAAATTCAAGAAAGATCCCGCTAACGCTGGCAAGGTGATGAACAAAGGTTTGTGGAGCCTTACGCGCCACCCCAATTACTTTGGTGATTCGCTTATGTGGTGGGGAATTTGGTTGATTGCGGCAGAAACTGGTTCTGGCGTCATCTCCATTGTTGGCCCCATCGTGATGACATTCTTCTTGTTGCGCGTGTCGGGTGTTCCTATGTTGGAACGTTCATTGTCGAAGCGCCGCGAAGGCTGGGACGAATACGTTCGCACTACTAGTGGGTTTATCCCGCGACCACCGCGGAGATAATCGACTACAAGCTCTCGAGGGCCTGGTGAATATCGTCCAGCAAGTCAACGGTTGCTTCAAGTCCAATAGAGAAGCGCAGTAATCCCTGCGTTACTCCCATTTCCGCAAGTATGTCTTCGCCAAGACCGGCTTGTGTGCTGGTGGCAGGATGGCACACCAATGTCTCTGGTCCGCCAAATGATGTGGCTGTATGTGCCAATCGCAACTTGGATACGAAATGATCGCACGTAGTGAAATCACCGTCGAGTTCCACGGCCACTATGGAACCTCCGTGCTTCATCTGTTCACGAGCGAGTGAGTATTGCGGATGAGATTCAAGAAATGGATACGACACTGACTTCACCTTGGGGTGGTGTTCAAGGGTTCGTGCTATTTCAAGAGCAGATGTGGTCTGGCGTTCGATGCGAACAGAAAGTGTGCGGATTCCGCGAAGTGCATTGAGAGCATCATGAGGTGATGCTGAAGCGCCGTGAAGTACCGAATATGACCAAATGGAGTCGATGAGATCTTTTTCACCAGCGATAACTCCGAGCAGCGCATCATTGTGCCCACCGATTCCCTTGGTGGCCGAGTGCAACACAATGTCCACTCCAAAATCGAGCGCGCGTTGACCCAAAGGTGTAGCGAGGGTTGAATCCACAAGAGTGAATGGACCTTTGATGGCACCGATCTCTGAAAGGTTGGTGATGGCAAGCCGTGGGTTTGATGGAGTCTCGGCGATGACCAACATGGTGCGACCCGGAATCACTGCGTTGGCAAAGGAGCCCGGAACGGCGGGGTCAACTAATGTGACGTCGATTCCGAATCGTTGACACGGTCCCTTGAGGAACGACAAGGTTGCTCCGTACACATTGTTCTGGGCAACGATGTGAGAGCCCTGACCGCACAGCGACAAAATGACACTGCTGATGGCTCCCATGCCCGATCCGAATGCCAATGCGGATTCAGCACCTTCTAGTTCGGCAACCGCATTCTCAAATTGGGTAATCGTGGGGTTGCCGAATCGGCCGTAAAAGCTGTCTGCCCGAAACCCCGTGGCGCGCTTTGCAGCCTCGGCAAGGCCGGTTGATTCCCATACGGTGTTGGGCCACAAGGTAGGCGACAGGGCAGAAGAGGCATCTCGTCCGGCGGTAATGGCTGTTGTATCTGGGGTCTGTGCCACGTGCCGATGCTAACCAGCAAACCGAGCCGCACCATGAGAATTTTGCCTAGTTTCAGGGGTGGGGCAACCAGGGAGAGTAACCTTGTCGGAATGTTCTCTTATTTGGATGCCGGTACCGGCAGCATGCTTGTCAGCATTTTGGGCAGTGGCCTCGCCGGAATTGGCGTTCTCTGGAAGATGGCTCGTGGAAAGGTCACCGGCAAGCCCGTGAAGGACCTGGAAGACGCTTCTGCCGACGCAGAAGATTCAGATTCCGCACACGACTAAGCCATGTCTTCTATTCAGCAGGACCCAGGTTCTTTTCGTGACCCCTTAAGCAGGGTTTTTGTTGGCGACGGCAAAGTTGTGCGCGCCTTCACAGACATGGGCGCAAAGGACATCAAGGCAGTGTGGGACAAGCCATTCATTCAGAATGCCTTGTCTTCCGGTCAACTGATTGAGTCGAACATTGTTGATCCATCGTCTGTTGGGTTGTCTGCCCCTTGGACCATGGCAATGACTCATCCATTGGTGCCCTTTATCTCGTACCCATACGAGTGGACATTCTCCATGCTGAAAGACGCTGCGTTGCTGCAGCTTGAAGTAACGCGCGGCGCATTGGCCGACGGAATAGGTGTTAAAGACGCCACGCCGTACAACGTGCAATTCATTGGCCCCAAGGCACAGTTCATTGATGCTGGGTCATTTGAACGTCGTCGTAAGGGTGATCCATGGTACGGATATCGCCAGTTCTGCGAAATGTTCCTTTATCCCCTCATGCTGCAGGGCTACCTGGGAGTTGGTTTCCAGCAATTCATGCGCGGTGCTGTCAATGGCATTTCACCAGACACCATGCGCAAGCTTCTTCCTGCAAGCATTCGACGACCTCGAAAGGGTCGAATGACACACGTGGTGTTGCATGCTGCAGCCCAGGATCGATTCGCTAATAGCGAAACCAACATGAAGAGTGGTGCGGCGAAGGCCGGTATGAACGCCTCGGTTCTCGATGCAACTTTGCGCAAGCTTCAGGGCATTGTGCAGAAGTTGTCGTTGGGTGACAAGAAGTCAACATGGTCTGAATATTCAGAGCGCGGCCACTACATCGAATCAAGTCTCGACGAAAAGCAACGCTTTGTGCGCGACGCGGTTGCGTCTGCGCCACGTAGTCAGGTGTGGGATATCGGTTGTAACGATGGAGTTTTCAGCAGAATTGCCGCCGCGCACTCTCAGTATGTGGTGGCGATGGATGCCGACCCATTGGTAATTGACCGCCTGTACAACACCCTGAAGGCAGAGAAGGCAAACAACATTCTTCCGTTGTATGTCGATATGTCTGATTCGGGCGGCGGAATCGGATGGCGCGGCCAAGAACGCCCCGGCATTTTTGATCGTGGCAACCCTGACATGGTTTTGGTCTTGGCTGTCATCCATCACCTTGCAATCACGTTCCATATTCCGTTGGCAGCGCAACTTGACATGTTCCGCGACCTCACTCCTGAAATGGTGATTGAGATGCCGCATGCTGACGACCCAATGGTGCAAAAACTTTTGGTCAACAAGCGCGCCGGTATCCATGATGATTTCAACCTTGATGAATTTGAACGTCTTCTCACCGAGCGTTTCGATATCAAATCAAAGATGTTGCTTTCGAGCGGAACTCGTACCATTTTCCACGTGGTGCGTAAGTAGTCATCATTTCAGGCTTTTGCTTGAAGGAGACAAGTTGATGCCCCGATAGCATCAACCCAGCAACTTCATGTTGCTCACGGCGACGTGGCCGAATGGTTTAGGCAAGGGCCTGCAAAGCCCTCTATTTGGGTTCGATTCCCAACGTCGCCTCCAATTTGTTACTCCAGTCACATCAATTCTTTGGTGCACTGATATTTTCGCGTTATGACAACGCGCGCCGAGGCCATTGCTCAACTCACTGCTGCCGACTCTCCATTTGAGATTGAGGTTGCAAACATTCACGGCCATCCAATTCGCGTGTACAGGAACGCGCATCGCAATCTCCGAGATATTTGGGCAAATGCCGCACAACGAGGTGATGCGCCGTACTTCATTTACAACGACACGGTCACTACCTACGGGCAGGCCGCTAAAGAGGTCAACTCCTTGGCTGCATGGCTCTATGCGAACGGCATTCGCAAAGGTGATCGAGTGGCTGTCGGAATGCGTAACTATCCGGAATTTGCGATCGCTTTCTGGGCCATTCAATCCATCGGCGCAGTGATGGTGAGTTTGAACGCATGGTGGATTGGTGAAGAACTCAAATATGCCCTGAAAGACTCTGGTGCAATCGCTGCAATCCTCGATGGAGAACGTCAGGACAGGCTTACGTCGGAAATGATGGCCGAACTAGGGGTACGTCTCGTTGTAGTGGCACGAGGCGAAGCTCGTAGCGACACCACCGACTGGTCTGTGGCCGCAGGGAACAGCTCGGCAACTCTTCCCGACGTGGAGATTCTTCCAGAAGACGACGCGACCATTTTGTACACCTCTGGCACAACAGGATTTCCAAAAGGGGCTGCTGGAAGTCATCGCAATTACGTCACCAATGTGTGGAATGGAATCTTCAGCGTTGGTGTTGCATCGCTAATGATGGGCGGCCCCATTCCCAATCCATTTACAGATCGCCCCCATGTGACGGCATTGTCCACGTTTCCGTTCTTTCACATAGCTGGTTTGTGTGGTCTTATCGCCAGCACGAACAACGGAAATACCGTGGTCACGCAGTACAAGTGGGACGCTACAGACGCTCTTCGATTGGTGGAGAAATACAAGATCAATCAAATCGGGGGAGTGCCCACGGTGGTGCGTTCGTTCATCGAACACCCTGATCGCTCAAACTACGATCTGAGCAGTTTGGTGAATATTGCTCAGGGAGGAGCGCCCGTTGCTCCTGACACCATTGCGCGCATCGAATCAGATTTCGCTGGAAAGGTGAGTCCGGGCAATGGCTATGGTCTCACCGAGACAACCGCCGGATGCATAGCAAATGCGGGTGCTGCGTATTTCGCCAAGAAAGACAGTGTGGGCTTGCCTGCTGTAGGAACCGATGTCCGCATCCTGGACGAAGATGGAAATGATGTGCCTCAGGGTTCAATCGGCGAAGTATGTATCTACGGCCCGCAGAATGTCCGCGGGTACTGGAACAAGCCTGCTGAAACCGCAAAGGCATTCGTCAATGGATGGTTCCACACGGGTGATGCTGGATACATCGACGAGGATGGATTTGTCTATGTTGTCGATCGCATCAAAGACATGGTTCTTCGCGGGGGCGAGAATGTGTATTGCGTCGAAGTGGAAACTGCCTTGTTTGAAATTGATTCCGTTCTCGATTGCGCAGTGATTGGTTTGCCCCATCCCAAACTCGGCGAAGAAGTCGCTGCGGTGCTCGTGGCCGCAGAGGGCTACAACAGTGACGCAACTGCGTCGGTTCTTGAGTATTTGTCGGGACGTCTCGCGGCCTTCAAGGTGCCGAGCAAGGTGTTCTGGCACCATGAAGAACTTCCGCGAAACGCCACCGGCAAGGTTCTGAAAAAAGACTTACGCGATTTCTACGCGAACCGCTAAGCCTTCTTCCACACTCCGGTCCAATCAATTCCCCAATTGGTCACGACTCGCTGGGTCTTTCCTTTCTCCAGTTGCAACGTTCCAACTCCTGCAATCTTTTTTGTGGTGAACACTGTGTAGTACATATGGGTGATCGAACCCATCATCGCGTGCGATTGTAGATATGCGGTTCCGTCCCGATAGTTCTTTTTGGCCAAGGACTTGTTGCTTGTCGCCTCGCCATCGTAAAAGAATGTGTCAATAGTGGTGTCAGAAATGTGATTCAGTCCAAGCACTACGCCCACATTGTTTTTGAACAACTGACGCACCGGATTCGTGCTGTTGGCGGGATACGAATTTGTAACGATGAATGGAAGATTGAAGGCCACATCGTTGCCCTCGAAGAGCAATAGAGGAAGGGCGTCGTACGCGTTGTAGTACTCGCCTTGCGAAACATTGGGTGACGCATTGAAGGCCTTTGTAATGATGACTCCGGTTTCTTCCACCACATAATTTGCATAAATGCCACACTTTGCCCACGTCGACTTCAGGAAAGCTGCGTTGCCTTGGGATACGGCTGTTGTGTCCGCCGGGAAAGTGAATTCCAGTCGTTGTTTTCCAGATTCGCGCAGATATTCCTGCAGATAATGTTTTGAATTCTTAATGCTGAATTTCTGAAATCCTGATTTTGTGTACATCAGACTCTTTGGTCCAACAATTGACGTAGCTACCAGCCCTTCTCCCTTGTTGCGAACCTTCAGGTAATTGCTTCGATCAATACAGTTCAGTACTGCTTGTCGTGCTGACTGGTAAGCGAATGGTGAACCCGGTTTTCCTTGGTTTAGCCATAAAGACGGGTAGTACTCCACGGGAGATTTGTGTTCAGAAACTTCGGTTCTACGCCTGCGTAAGTCCTTAATGAATGTTGCGTCGCTTGCTGATGTGAACATGGCCGCATCAATTGAACCTTTTCGAGCAGCAGCTGCTCTCTGGGATCCTTCCTTCACGTTGGTAAAGGTGATTTCGTTGAGATACGGGAGTTGCGCATTCGTACTGGGATCTCGGCGCCAATATCCGGAATTTCGTGTGACCACCATCTGTTCCGACGTCCACGACACCAGTTTGAATGGTCCCGTACCTATTGGCACATCGGCACAAGTTGTTGCATTGGCAAGCTGATTTGGTGATCGCATGAAGAAACGTCCCGACGCATACAGCGTGGATGTGAGATCGTTTTGCGCTCTGTCGAGTATGAACTCCACCACGTAAGGTGATTTCGCGGTGATGGATTTGATGTTGGCTGTAAAGGCTGTACCGGTACCTACGGTGTACGCCTTTGTTTGATACGCGGGTAGTCCTCCTGCGGAATATGCAGCGGCGGCCACTCGTCCTGTTATCGCGTTGAAATTTGATACCACCGCGTCGGCGTCAAAGTCCACCCCGTCGGTGAACTTGATACCGCGTCGCAGCGTGATGGTCCATGTCTTTAAATCAGAGGATGACGTTGCGGCCTCGGCAAGCAAGCCCACCATGTCGCCACCCTTTGTTCGTTCAAAGAGAGTTTCGTAAATTGTTCGTTCAGCCATTAACGCCGAATTCGCGGGATTATTGCTGACACAGAAGCCGGGGAATGTGTCAAAGATTCCAACCTTTACGACGCCGCCATACTTTGACACTTGAACGGGGGGGGATGCTTGGGTTTGAGTGGCACATAAAGCCGAGCCAAACAACCCAAGAGATAGCGAGAGCGCCAATCTCTTTTTACTGAATCTGATTCTTGTTGTTGTACTTGTCATTTTGTTCCTCCATTGACGAAGCGATGAATGGAACGTAACGAGACGTATTTACGTAATGAATGCGCATTCGTACTTCATGTGCATACGTGTGTCCTTTGATGAAAATTGTGAACATACATTGCTGCCATGAATTCAATGCACATCGAATCAGACGAGAAACTATTAGTGGCCGCTATAGAGCACGATCAAACGAGAATTTGGCATTTGCATCAACACGGCGACGAGCCATTAGTAGTCGTCCCGCGCCCAAAGAGCGACATTAGGCATGTGCGGTCAGCGCAGGAACGTCACGGTCACCAATCAGAATCTGCAGAGATCGCCTACTTCACAGCAATCAAGAGAGAATTGGAGAATTCAACACATGTAATAGTTCTTGGACATGGTCGCGGACGTTCCAACGCCATGAATCTCTTCGTTGATTTTCTTAATACACAAGAGTCGGGTCTTAGGACAAAGCTGATTCGAGGAGATGCAATGGATTTTTCATCACTGAGCAATGAGCAAATTTTGTCAATTGCTAAGAAACTGTGGAATGGTCAGTAATGGAAGTGCCAAAGATCTTCTTATGAGAGAACCACGTGCGCCACACCACTACGAATGCAAGATAGATGGGCCCAACCAAGATGACATCTTTAGCCCATTGTGGTCCGTTCGGATAGGTGGCTGAGAGCCATGCAAAACACCCGAAGTAGATGCTGGTGACAATGTATGTGGGCAATCGCAATGCTCGCACACGTACCAGGTGTGGAAACTTAATAGTGGTGAGTTGGCTCATGCAGAAGAGCAGACTAATGATTGCTGCAGTGCGTTGATGCGTTCCCAAAATGATGAATGACGGAATCACAATGTTCCACATGGCAGGAAATCCGTTGAACCACACGTCTTCGGTCTCTTGGTCGATTCGCGCAAACCATAGTGCGCTGGTCATCAGAATGAGGCCTGCCATGGTCATGCAGAGTCGAGGTTCCACTACCTCTAAACGAACCAAGAGAACAGTGGGTACAACGACGCATGTCACATAATCGATAACAAGGTCGAGTACGTGACCATCAATATGTGGTGCGTGAAGCTCGACGTTGAACTTTCGTGCAATGGGGCCATCGATGCCGTCGAGGACCTGGCACGCAATAAGCCACATGAGAGCGGGCCGAATATGACCATCGACCACCGACTGCAACGCGATGAGTCCGGCTACTGCACCAGTGGCAGTGAGAAAGTGAATGCCAAAGCCAGCACGACGTTGAGATTGCGTGGTGGGGGAATCAGTCACCCGGCCAGTGTACGGCCGCGGGGGTCTACGCTCGTCGTATGGCTATCAAGAGGCAAACAGTAGAACGCTCATGGGTGATTGTGTCCGTGTTCTACGGACTTTTCCGTGCTTCTTTGGTGTGGAAATTCCTGTCCAAATATGGCGTAAATAGCGCTGTCTTTTTGATGATCGAATTGGTGTCCTCTGCGCTGTACGGGTTGGCCAGCGCGCGAGTGGTCGGAGCGTTTGTTGATGAGAAATGGAAAGAGCTGCGCCGTTGGATTCCCGCTGCGTTGCTTACCTATGCAGCTCCGGATGCGTACGTTTTTCTCAGCGCCGGAAGATTGCCAGGAAGTATGTGGGAAATCTTGATATCAATTGTTTGCGTCACGGCAGTGTTCACCGTGATCGGAATTGTTCTGCAGGTTCGCAACAAACGACGCGCATTACTGGGGTCGCTGTAGCTACGACCATCCGCCAGAAAACGATACGAATTGTCCGGTTGCGAACGTTGCGGTGCCGTCTAAGTACGGCATGCAGAACGATGCGAATTCGTCGAGTCGCCCGAGACGCTTAAGAGGAACTTGGGATTCCACTTTCTTGCGTACTTCTGGTTCAGTTGCGCCAGATGCTCTCAAGAATTCGGGGAAGTCCATGAAGTTCGTGCCAATTCCATTGACGGAAACGTTGTTGCGCGCAAACTCTGTGGCGGCATTCTTGGCCAACATGGCGGCTGAGGCGCGCATAGATGAGTACAGAGGAGCCCCTGGCGTAGGGCGTGAGGCCGTGGCGCTTGAAATAATGAGCAACTGGCCCGAATTCTGTTGCACCATGGTGGGTGCCACAGCCATGAGGAAGTTGTAGGGAGCCACCACGCACCCCTCGTACAGCTTGTCGAGGTCGGCGCGGGTTGATTCGAGCAGTCGTCCAGTTATGACTCGGCCAGTGGAAACTGCCGCCGAGTCGATTCTGCCGAATGTGTTCAACGCGGTCTCGGCAAGTGAGGTAGCGGCATCAGGATTGGCTAGGTTGCCAACACCGGGAACTCCTACGGCGTCAACACCAAGTGCCCGTATCTCGTCTAAGAGACCCTCTCGTGGATCTCCCACCACGATGTCGTGTCCTCTTGAGGCCAACATAAGAGCCAGGGGTGGGCCCACATAGAAGCTTCCGTCGTTGATGATTGCCACTCTGCGATTGTTTGTAGACATAGGGCCTCCCTGTTGTCAGTGAACCTAATGGAAGGTAGGGGCGGTCCCGCTGAGTGGACTGTGCTCGATTGTGAATATTTGCCTCGCACAAGCGATATTTGCTGAAAAACGATGCCTTCATGTGGTGGGAGTCACACACGCTGGTCTAAGGTGACTGTAGTCACTCGGACTTCGAGGACGCCTTCAGGGGGTAAATAAGTGAAAGACACAGTTAGCCGTTCGCGGTGGACGAAGCGTTGGGGAGTAGCACTCGCTATTGCACTCACCGGTTCAGCCATGGCAACCACTACTACACACGCAGCCAAGTCAAAGTACGGCGGAGAGGTCACCGTTGCAATTGGTGACACCTTCCCAGGCTTCTGCGTTTCAAACATTCCAAACCACTCCGCCTTGGGCGGTTTCCGTTTGATTTACGAACAGCTCTTCGAGCGCACACCAGCTGGTGAATACGTTGGCTCACTTGCTGAGTCCGGCACACCAAACGCAACACTTGATCAGTGGACAATCAAGATTCGTCCAAATATCAAGTTCAGCAACGGTGAAGCACTCAACGCCGATGCTGTGAAGTTGAACATCGACCTCAACGCAGGTTTGTACAACGCACAAAACCCATCAACGGCTGCATCCGAGTTTGCAACTGCCGGTAAGGGTTATGCATCAACCGGTATTGGTGTGAACGCAAACATCATCAACGTTGCAAAGATTGATGATCTCACCATTCGCATCGACCTTGACCACCCACAGAACGACTTCCTCGGAATTCTCTACCGTGCAGGTCGCTACGTCATGCGTGCGCCTTCACAGTTGTGGGACCCAGTTACTAAGAAGCCAAATATTGCTCCTTACCAAACTGACGCAACCAAGACCTGTGGCAACTACCCAATCGGAACCGGCCCATTCAAGTTCGTTTCATTCACCACCGACACACTCGTGGTGGAAAAGAACGCTGACTACTGGCGCAAGAACCCCATCAATGGTGACAAGCTTCCATACCTTGACAAGATCACGTTCGTAAACGTGAAAGAACCATCACAGCGTGCAGCTGCTGTCCGTAAGGGCACTGTTGATGCTGGTTCATTCGCAACGTCAGAGGCCACCTTCGTGAAGGGTCTTCGCACCAGCAGCACAGTGACCGGTTACACAGCACAAACATTGTGGTGGGGTCAAATGGTGCCAAACGTCAACAAGACTGGTTCACCATTCGTTTCAGAAAACTGCCGCTTGGCAGTGGCGCACGCCATTGACTGGAAGACCTACAACAAGGTTCGTTACAAGGGCTTGGGCGATGTTTCTGGCTCCATCGTGAGCAAGGGCCACCCCATGTACACCTTGAAGGGTTCACCAAAGTATGACGTGAACCTCGCAAAGGACTACGCAGCCAAGTGCCGCGTTGACCTTGGTGGCAAGGACCCTTCATTCACTTTGTATGCAGACACCTCTACTCAGTCACAGAACAACACCAAGATGATTGCTCAGTACCTCACCGCAGCAAACATGGCTCCAGGTAACACCTACATTGCAGAAGCAGCTGTTCTTATTGGCAAGATCTACGGCGGTCCTGTGACCTCCATGGACATCACCATGACGACTCCTGCAGAAGGTGGCGACTCGGCATACGTGTCCATCTTCTTTACCAGCAGTGCATTCCCAACTGGCGCTAAGAGCCCAGTTGCTCAAACAGCAATCGGTCGTGCATACAGCAAGGTTGTTGCTCTTTCGAACAACTCCGACCCTGAAATTGACAAGTTGATCCTTGCTGCTCAGGCTGCTCCTACAAAGGCTGCTGCCAAGACTGCATGGGCTGCAATGACTGCCTACTTGCAAGAGCATGGTTACTTGATTCCAACTGTTCACAGCACCTTCTATTCATTCGTGAACAAGAAGTCGAAGCTCATGGGCATTGGTAAGTTGCCAATCGGTCTCAGCAAGAACAAGTTCAGCGCAACCGTGACCAACAAGGGTCTCGAGTGGGCAGGTATCTACAAGGGCTAATCCTTCGTAGCTTCTGTTCTACAGAATCCTCGAAAGGGGCGGTGGTTTCGGCCACCGCCCCTTTTGTTTGTCCGAATGAGAAAGCCAATGTTGCAAACGCCTACGGTATGAAACATGAAGGTTGCACTCACCATTGTTGATCATCTCCGCCGTGCCGAGCAGGTGTACGGAGATCGAATTGCCGTCATCGACGAACCGGACCAGCCGGCTGAATCATGGGGTGCAATTACTTACAAAGAAATGGCGAGACGTGCTCGTGCGCAAGCCGCGGCACTTGATGCGCTGGGCGTGCCACAGGGCGCTCGCGTTGCGGTAGTGAGCCAGAACTCCGCACGTTTACTTACTTCGTTCTTCGGAGTGAGTGGCTTCGGACGAGTATTGGTGCCCATTAACTTTCGATTGGTTGCGGCCGAGGTGTCGTACATCGTGGAGCACTGTGGTGCCGAGGTTCTCATCATTGACCCCGAGTTGGAAGAGTCATTGGCTGATGTCACTGCGAAGCACAAGTTCATCATTGGCGCCGACTCGGACAAGGTTCTTTATAAGTACGACGTTGAGCCGGTCGCCTGGGAGCCGGACGAAGATGCAACCGCCACCATCAACTACACCAGTGGTACTACGGCTCGACCTAAGGGAGTGCAGCTGACACATCGAAGCCTGTGGGTGAACTCTGCAGTCTTTGGTTGGCAATTGGGCATCAATGATCGTGACATCTACTTGCACACGCTTCCGCAATTCCATGTGAACGGTTGGGGTCTTGTCTATTCAGTTACGGCCATGGGCGGCACGCATGTCATCTTGCGAAAAGTAGATGGTCCAGAAATTTTGCGTCGTGTAGTGGACCATAAGGTGAGTCTGTTGTGTGGTGCTCCCGCGGTCGCAAACACCGTGCTCGACGCTGCGGGTAGCGGTGTTCCCACCTCTCGGGACAACGTTCGTATGGTGGTGGCCGGTGCACCGCCGCCAACAAAAACGATCGAGAGAATTGGCGCTGAATTGGGATGGGAGTTCATTCAGATTTACGGACTCACCGAAACGTCACCATTGCTCACTATGAACCGAATGCGCGCCGAATGGGATGATCTTTCCAGTCATGATCGTGCGTCAAAGTTGGGAGCCGCCGGCGCTCCAGCGTTGGGTGTTCAGGTTGCGGTCGATGCTGAAGGCGAGGTATTGGCTCGCGGTAACACCGTGATGAGCGGATACTGGAACCAACCAGAAGAGACCATCAAGGCAATCGTTGACGGTTGGTTCCATTCCGGTGATGGTGGCTCTGTGGGGGAGAACAACTTCATCACTATTGCAGACCGCAAGAAGGACGTCATTATTTCTGGCGGAGAGAACGTGTCTTCTATTGAGGTGGAGGACGCGTTGTTCTCTCACCCCGATGTGGCCGAGGTTGCCGTCATCGGCATTCCCGATGAAAAATGGGGTGAACTGGTGCTCGGGCTCGTTGTGAAGACCCCGGGTTCTTCGTTGACCGAGGAAGAACTCATTGCCTTTGTGAAAACCAAATTGGCTGGGTACAAGTGTCCGAAGCGCATTGAATTCAGAGCGGAACTTGCTCGTACTGCCACAGGAAAACTACAAAAATTCAAATTGCGAGCCCCCTACTGGGAGGGCCGCGAGAAGCAAATCAACTAGCCGCATGAAGGTCAAGATTTTCCCTACCTAATGGTAGGTAGGGAGGTGCTAGACGGTCTAAGTTATGGGTATGGACGACAAGGCCCTTCTCATTGAATTGCAACCAGAGGCTGAACGCCTCTTGAATCGTCACCTTGAGAGCTTCGATGAGTGGTATCCCCATGACATGGTTCCTTGGGAGCGTGCTGAGCGCCTGGCAAAGGACGGTTTCGCATACGGTGCGGCAGACTTACCCCATGGCGTGGGATCCGCGCTCTTGGTGAACCTGCTGACAGAGGACAACCTGCCGTGGTACACCCGCACCATCTCGCGCATGTTTGGCGGCGATTCAGCATGGGGAACATGGGCCCAACGATGGACCGCCGAGGAGGGGAAACACTCCATAGTGATGCGTGACTACATGTTGGTCTCAGGATTAGTGGACCCGAAGCACCTAGAGGATTGTCGCATGGTGCAAGTGAGCTCGGCCATCGTTCCCGAACCTCCTACTGCAGCCGATGGCATGTGTTATGTGGCAGTTCAGGAATTGGCCACCCGAATTTCTCACCGTAATACCGGCACCATGTTGAACGACAAGGTTGGCTATGACGTGATGATGAAGCTTTCAACAGACGAAAATCGTCATCACCTGTTTTACCGAGACTTGGTTTCCAGATTTCTTGAACTTGATCCGTCATCGTGTGTCGAGGCTCTTGAACGGCAAATAGTTAACTTTGCGATGCCGGGTGTGGGAATTCCTGGTTTCGTCGAGCACTCCAAGGCCATTGCGGCTGCTGGCATCTATGACTTTGCTATCCACCACGAGCGAATTATCGTTCCACTAATTTTCCGCCAATGGAAGATTGACCAGATAGAAGGTCTCAATGCAGCGGGTGAGAAAGCCCGTGAGTCTCTAATGAGGCACATTGCTCGCGTGGGCAAGGTTGCACAGCGACAGGCAGACCGTCGTGCAGCTGCTGAAGAATCAGCCGCAGCTGCTGTTTAGAGGCTTGGGAACTGAAGGCGAAGATCGCGCTTCAGTGCCTTGCCGGAAGCGTTGCGGGGAATCACGTCGACAAACCGCACAGCTGTGGGCATCTTGAATCGAGCGAGCTTTCCGTCGCAGTATTCAATGATGCTTCGTTCGTCAAGTGATGCGTCACTCTTCACCACGCAAGCCAGTGGGGTCTCGCCCCATTTTTCATGTGGAACACCAATCACTGATACGTCGGAAACGCCAGGATGGCTCAAAATGACATTCTCAATTTCGGCGGGATACACGTTTTCTCCGCCTGAAATAATCATGTCCTTGATGCGATCTTGAATGTAGATGAATCCTTCGTCGTCGTAGACCGCAACGTCGCCCGAATGGAACCAACCGTCAACAATTGCTTCGGCGGTGGCGTCAGGGCGGTTCCAGTAACCAGTCATGATGTGACCGCCGCGAATAAGAACTTCGCCTGATTCGCCGACATCGCATTTTGTTCCGTCGGGGCGAGCGATGATGACATCGGTATGGAAAAAGGCCTTTCCGGTGGAACCTGCCTTCCGGAGGGCATCCTCAGGGGTGGTAAGGCATGCCGGGCCACATGTCTCTGTGAGGCCGTACACCTGGTGTACCTCAATGCCCATGGTGGCGTAATGCTCAATCAGTGATTTGGGCACTGGTGCTGCTCCGGAGAGGAACCAGCGCAACGATGAGTGATTGTGTGTCGAGGGGTCGTACACGGCAGCACATGCGCCCAACATTGCGGGGACCAAAAGCGCGTTGGTGATTTTCTCATCGCGTACCAACTCCCACACCTTCGTGGGGTCAAACGCGCGCATCAGAATGTGAGCGAGGCCTCGATACACGGTGGTGATTGCAGGAGTAAGGGCGCCTACGTGAAACATGGGCATTGGGTTCAGGTATCTGTCACCAATGGCGTAATCAGAAGTTGCATTCAAAGTAACCAACGCAGCCATCTGGGTGTTGTGGGTGTGCATCACTCCTTTCGGAAGGCCAGTGGTGCCCGAGGTGTACATGATGTACAACATGTCGTCGTCACTTGATCCGACAGGTGGTTCGTTTGAAGATTGTGAGCGATGAAGGTTGGGAAAGTCAATAGCGAAAGAAGGCTGTGAATCCTTTGTTCCCACATGAATCCACACGCGAATATCGGTCTTATCGCCTCGTGCATGCAGTTCGGTGACGTTGTCGACAAACTCTGAGCCCCACACCAGAACCGTGCTGCCGGAATCTTTCAAAATGAATTCCAACTCGTCAGCAACGAGGCGCCAATTGAGCGGCACCACTACTGCGCCGATTTTTGCGATTGCAAAGAATGTTGTGACGAACTCGGTTGAGTTCATCAGCAGTAAAGCAACACGATCGCCCGGCTTTACTCCCTGGGCGAGGAGACCATTTGCGACTCGATTGGTGAGATTGTTGAGTTCGAGATATGTGTATCTCTGATTCTGCACAACGTCAAAAAGAGCCTCATTGCTTGGGTTCAACAAGGTGCGCTTGGTAAGAAGTGAGCCGATGTTTGTCTGCATGGCCTCTATTGTGCCACGGGTCACAACCCTAGTGAAAGTGTTGCTTATCGGGCGTACGTGACGCCACCATCGACCACGATGGTGCTGCCCACCACGTAGTCCCCGGCTCGAGAAGCCAAGTACACCGCCGCTCCGGCCATGTCCTCAGGAGTTCCGATGCGACCAGAGGGAATGCCGGCTGCAATGGCGTCACCGTGATCGCGAGCAACCTTGTTCATCTCGGATGCGAAGGCTCCTGGCGCAATTGCGCTGACCACGATGTCGTCCTTGATGAGACGAAGTGCCATGCGCTTTGTCATGTGGATGAGACCAGCTTTGCTACCTGCGTAAGGGTAGGTCTCTTGCATGTTGATAGAGATTCCATCGATTGATGCAATATTGATCACCTTTGCTAGGTGTCCATTCTTTGCGCCAGCGCGCAGAAGGGGAGACAACTCTTTGGTGAGGAAAAATGGCGTCTTGAGGTTGAGGTCAACTGTTTTGTCCCAGCCGCTTTCGGGGTAAGTATCAAAGTCTTCGCCCCACGCCGCACCGGCGTTGTTGACCAAGATGTCAAGAGACTTCTCGCGCTTACCAATCTCGTCTGCAAGCGCTTTGATGCCCTCAAGAGTGGATACATCACCTGGGATGGAAATGCATTCTCCGAATTGGGACAGTTCTTTTGCTGCTGCATCGCATTGAGCAGCCTTGCGGGCCGAGATATAGACGCGCGAGCAACCGTGTTCAAGAAGACCTTGAACAATCATGTAACCAATACCGCGCGATCCGCCGGTAACGAGGGCAACGCGGCCATTGAGTGAGAACATATCTTTCATTTACGAAACCTTAGATGTTTTGGGGCGCGGGTTCATGGTGGCAGATGCATCTTTGTCTCGAATCATGAGCCCTGCATACAGTGAGCCAATGAGCGACAACACGATGCTTCCGGCAAACGCCCAGTGAAACGCTGTGAGCATGTGTTCTTTGTAAGCCATCACTTCCGATGGTGACTTGGGCACGAAATCGTGGGGGATAAGTGCATTCTTTTTCGAAATGAAGAGAGTGGACAAAATTGCAACGCCCAATGCTGCTGAGGCTTGTCTCTGGGTAGAGAAAATTGCAGAAGCTCGGCCAGTATCTGGTTTGTCAATGTTTGCGTACGTGGCGGCCTGTAGGGGCACGAATGAAAATGCCATGGAGATGCCTCGAATGAACATGAGTCCGCGGATTGTCCATTGGCTTACTCCAAGGTCAATGAACACAAATGGAACGTTTGTGAGACTCACTGCGAGGAGACCGAAGGCGGCAAGCCGTCGTGGTCCGACTGTGTGATACAACTTGCCCACGAATTGACTGGCCAAAATTACTCCCACAGCTTGTGGAAATGTGGTGAGCCCTGACTTCAACGCTGAATATCCAAGGAGACGCTGAAGAAGTTGTGGAAGCAGGAACAAGAACGCGGAGAATGCTCCGTACGAAAAGGTATTCACCATATTCGAGTTGCGGAACATGCGGTCTTTATAGAGGCGCAAAGTGAGCATGGGCTGCTCCACTTTCAGTTCTACAAGAACCATCGCAGCTAATAACACGAGACCACCAATGCCTGTGGCAACCACCTCTGGGCTTGTCCAACCTTTTTCTGGACCCTGCGACAACGCAAAAAGCAGTGATGCAAGTCCTGATGCCGCAAGAAAAAATCCAGCGATGTCGAATGATCCCGCCGTGGGCTCTTTGCTTTCCTGTAGGTACAGAAATCCGAAAATAAAGCCGGCAATACCTATCGGTACGTTTACGTAAAAAATCCAACGCCATGACAAACTGTCAATGAGCAGACCGCCAATGATGGGCCCAAGCGCTGGCGCCACAACTGTGGGAACAATAAGCACTGTGGAGGCCCTGGCTCGTTCTTCTGGTGGGAATGCTCGGTACAGCATGGCTGTTCCCACTGGTGTGAGCATGCCGCCTCCGATTCCTTGCATGAGGCGGAACGCGATGAGTTCTCCAATGCTGTTTGCTTGCCCACACAAAATGGAAGCAAGGGTGAACATAAAGAGCGCGAAGAGGAACGTGCGTTTGGTGCCAATGCGGTCGCCAATCCAGCCAGAAGACGGAATCCACACTGCGATGGAAAGCAAGTAGCCGAGAACCACCCATTCGATGGCGCCACTTGAAATGGGAGATCCATGGCCCAATCCATGGATCGGGTCCTGCAGGGTGGGGATGGCGACATTCACGATGGTGGTGTCCATAATTTCCATGAACAAACCCAGAACGAAAATGACGGCGACGACCCACTTGTATTCAAAAGGTGCTTTACGAGCCATATGTCCACCGTACTTGTCGTGCACAACTGCGTCGTAGGTGGATACAAAAAAGACCCTGGGAATTTCTCCCCAGGGTCTTTTTGTGTGTTGTGTGCTGACCTAAGCGGGGTGATGGCAGGCCACAAAGTGACCCAATGACACCTCACGAAGTTGTGGCTCTTCTTGAGCGCACTTCTCCGATGCTTGTGGGCAGCGAGTACGGAAACGACAACCTGATGGTGGATTCATTGGTGATGGTGGTTCACCTTGAATGAGGTTCCCCGAGATGGGGCGGTCAGGGTCGGGGATGGGTACTGAACCCACCAATGCCTTGGTGTAGTGGTGTTTGGTGTTGGTGTACAACTCATCTGGAGTAGCTACTTCGCAAACCTTGCCCAGGTACATCACCATCACGCGCGTACTGATGGTTTTCACCACTGCAAGGTCGTGAGAGATGAAGATGAGCGAAAGGCCGTATCGGTCTTTCATGTCTTGCAACAAGTTCAAGATTTGTGCTTGCACCGACACGTCGAGTGCTGACACGGGTTCGTCACAAATGATCATGGTGGGGTCAAGCGCGAGAGCACGAGCGATCGAAATGCGCTGACACTGGCCGCCCGAGAACTCGTACGAACGACGGTCACGCACAACAGCAGGGTCGAGGTTGACGGCAGCCAACAGCTCGTCGATCTTGGCGTCGATTTCTACTTGGTTGCCCTTGTTCCACACCTGAAGCGGCTCTGCCAGGACTTCGCTCACAGGCTGACGTGGGTCGAGCGATGAAACGGGGTCCTGGAAGATCATCTGCATTGCCGGACGCATGTCGCGCAGCTCAGACTTTGACATGGTGGTGAGTTCCTTGGAAAGGAAGTTCACGTTGCCGCTAGTTGGCTTGGGAAGCTGCAGAACAGCCTTGCCAAGGGTGGACTTGCCACAACCTGATTCGCCCACGATGGCGAGAGTCTCTCCGCGCACAAGGTCGAAGCTGACGCCAGAAACGGCCTTTACAACTTTATTCTTGCCGAGATTGAACTCAACCGTGAGGTCGTCAACAACGAGGACTCGGTCCCCGTCTGGACGCATATGAGCTTTTCCGGTACCAGCCATTACTTGCCTCCTCCGATGGGGAACCAGCAACGGTAGAAGTGTTGATTTCCGCCGTCGGTGAGTGGTGGTGTCTCGTTACGGCACTTATCAGTGGCGTACGGACAACGATTTGCAAACGAGCAGCCAGGCTCGTTCTTGGTGGGGTCGGGAAGTCGACCCTCCACCACGGGAAGACGAGTTCCGGTGGGTGTTTCAAGGCGCGGAATCGACTTCAACAGTGCCTCGGTGTATGGCATCTTCATGTTGTTGAAAAGTTGACGTGTTGGTGCGTATTCCACAACATCGCCTGCATACATCACCGCAATCTTGTCGGTGTGGCCAGCCACAACGCCGAGGTCGTGCGTTACAAGAATCATTGCCATGTTGAACTCTTTGCGAAGTTCAGACAAAAGCTCGAGTACCTGAGCCTGCACAGTCACGTCGAGAGCGGTGGTTGGTTCGTCGGCAAACAACATTTCTGGGCTGCAGGACACCGCGATAGCAATCATGATGCGCTGACGCATACCACCGGAGAGTTGGTACGGAAACTTCTTCAGCATGCCCTCTGGGTCGGGAATGCGAACGCGCTTCATGAGTTCCACTGCCTTGGCGCGAGCATCTTTCTTGCTCATGCCAAGACGGACGGTGAGGCTCTCGGTGAGCTGTGTTCCAATTCGACGAACAGGGTTGAGTGCTGTCATCGGATCTTGGAAGATCATGGCCATGCCTGTGCCCCACAGTTCACGAACTTCGTCGCGTGGTAGGGAAGAGATGTCCTGGTCTTTGTAAATGATCTTGCCGGTACGGGTGGCCGTGCTAGGTAAAAGTCCCATGGTGGCGCGTGACAAGACGGTCTTGCCCGAGCCGGACTCACCGACGACGCCCAGGCTTTCGCCCTGGTTGAGTTCAAGGGTGACGCCCTTTACGGCACGCAAGTTGCCGCGCGGAGTTGCGAAGGAGACCGAAAGGTCTTCCAGTTTGAGAAGTGGGCTCATATCTTTGCCTCTCGCTTATCGAGGGTTGTTCGTACGTAGTCACCAAACCAGTTACACGCAATAACGGTGAAGGCGATGCACAGCGCGGGGCAGTACACCTCCCATGGCGAGAATTCGAGGTTGCCGCGTCCGTTGGCAAGCATGGAACCCCAACTTGCGCCGCCGGGAACACCAATGCCGAGGATTGCGAGCGACCCTTCCACGATGATGACCGAACCGATTGCCAAGAATCCAATGGCCAGAAGTGCTGGCGCAACGTTTGGAAGTACGTGCTTGCGAATAATCATGAAGTCTTTGGTGCCCATCGACTTTGATGCCACCACGAACTCACGAGCTGACCACTGCAGTGTTGCGCCTCGGCCAATACGGCCAAGAATGGGGATGATCACCACAATCAGCGAGATGATGAGAACAACAACTCGACGATTTGTTGACGATGGATGGTTTTCGTCTGAGTAGGCCAACACCGACAAAAGTGCCAACGACAACACCAGGTTGGGAATTGACAACAAGATGTTGAAGAAGGTGACCACGATCTTGTCGTACGTGCCGCGGAAATAAGCCGACGTAATGCCGATAAAACTTCCGATGCCACCGCCGACGGTCACTGCAATAAAGGACACGAAGATGGAGATCTTCGCGCCATTGACAAGTCCGGCAAACTCGTCGTATCCATCTTGAGTGGTTCCGAGAATGTGCCCCTTGCTGAAGGGCCCAACTCCGAGGGAATCAAAGAATGGGGCATCCCACTTAGGAGTGGGCAAAATCCAGCCGAAGAGGCCGAGGAATAGGACGACCCCAATCCAGCCTGCAGCGAAATAGAAGCCCAGAGGGCGCTTCTTGCGCTGCTTTTTCTTTTCTACGACGGCTGCTTCTGGTGTAGCAATTGCTGTATCAGACACGGCGTTCCCTCGTTCTTGGGTCGGTGATGTTAGTGAGAAGGTCAACTGAGGTGTTGAAGAACACGTAGGCGAAAGAGACCAAAGCAATCAGGGTTTGCATGGCCACAATCTGGCGGGCGCCAATGGAGTAGAAGATTTCGTATCCGATGCCGGGGATCACGAATATCGTTTCCACGATGATGGTGCCGCCGATGAGGCCACCCATGTTGAGTGCGGCGGAGGTGAGCAACGTGGTGCTTGAAGGACGGAACACGTGCATCCAGAGCACTCGCTTGTTTGAGATGCCCTTCGATGCAGCCATGGTGACGTAGTCCTCTTTCAAGGTGGCAATCACGTCGTTACGCAAAAGTCGTGTGTACGAAGAAGTAAGACCCACTGCAAGACTCAACACCGGAAGGATCATGAGTTTGAGGTGCTTGAAAAGATCTTCCGATGGCTTCACATATCCGATGGGGTCAACCCAACCGAGTTTCACAGCGAAGATCAGCGACATGATGAGCGCCAACGCAAACGCGGGGAAGGACACCAATGTGAACAACACGGAACTTGAGATTCGGTCGAAACGTGAGCCCTCTTTGTAGGCGGTGAGCAAACCAAGCGGGATTGACACTGCCAAAGCCACAATCTGTGCGTACACGATGAGCTGGATGGACACTGGCAAGGTGCGACGAATTACTTCTGTCACGCTGCGAGTTCCGCCGTTGAGGTAGTACTGACCAAAGTCGCCATGCAACATGTCGGTCAGCCACTTCCAGTAGTAACCAAACACACCGCGGTCGAGACCGACTTGGTGGCGAATAGCTTGCAACGCACCTGCTGGTGTGCCTGGTGCAAGAAGCAACGCGGGATCACCCGGTAGCAACCACATCAGGCATGACAACAAGAACGTTGCAATGACTACAACGAGCGCCATTCCGAATAGGCGTCGTAAGAGCATCAACAGTGTTTCCATGGCCCCCCTTTGGACTTCCATAACTTAGTAGACAAATGTCACTAGGGCGCAACTTGGTGCTTGTACAAAAAAGAAAAGGAGCGGTGGTCTTGCGACCACCGCTCCTTTCGTTCACTTATGAACGAAGTGTCAAGTATGTCTACTTGTGAACACCTGTCCAGTCGATGCCCCAGTTGGTTGTGATTCGCTGGGTCTTGCCCTTCACGAGTTGCAACTTTCCGATGCTCTTTGCGATTCCGCTCTTGTTGTTAGCGAAGAAGTCGTAGTAGAAGTGGGCAGATGAGGTCATGAAGCCCTCTGTCTGCAAGAAAGCGATTGCTTCCTGGTACTTCAACTTGGCCACAGCTGGTGTGGTTGCTGCTTCGCCAGCCTTGAGAGCATCATCAGATGTCTTTGCTGCAGTTGCGCTTGGGTGGTTGAGGCTCAACACGGTGCCAACAGAGGTTGCCCATGTTGCGGCCTGTGAACCGGTCTCAATTGCGCTGGAGAGAAGGAATGGCAAGTTGAACGTTACGTCGGTTCCTTCAAGCAAGAGAATGAAGATTGCGTCGTATGCGTTCTGTGCTGCACCGGACTTTGACGAGTTGAAAGTCTTGGCGATGATCTGTGCTGATTCTTCAACAACGATGTTGGCCT
>CAYSPE010000021.1:0-28453 GCA_964432845.1 uncultured Bifidobacterium sp. | reverse complement strand
CGAACAAGGCACTCTCGACAACGTGCTGCACATTCCTCGCGGCCACCTTGAAGCGCAAATTGAAGGACGCGCCACAGACCGCAACCAAGAGATCATTGTGTATTGCGCCGGTGGTGTGCGAAGCGCGTTTGCAGCTCGCACCTTGCAGGAAATGGGTTACACCAATGTGCTGTCAATGGCCGGTGGATTCGGTCGTTGGAAGGATGAAGGTCGACCATGGAAGTTGCCTGTGCAACTCACCGCAGACCAGCGCAATCGCTACCAGCGACACCTTCTTCTTCCTGAAGTTGGAGTAGAGGGTCAAGCCAAATTGTTGGGTGCCCGCGTGCTCATGTTGGGCGCAGGTGGACTCGGATCACCTGCTGCGTTGTACCTGGCTGCAGCCGGTGTGGGAACCATCGGCATCGTTGACATGGACGAAGTAGACGCTTCAAACCTGCAGCGCCAAATTTTGCACAACATGGATCGCATCGGTGAGCGCAAGGTGGAATCTGCGCGCATGACCATCAATAAGTTGAATCCCGATGTGAAGGTGAAGACCTACGACATGCGTCTTGACGCCAGCAACATCATGGAGATCATGTCTGAGTACGACGTGGTGGTTGATGGTGCAGACAATTTCCCCAGTCGGTACTTGCTGAACGATGCCAGCGTGAAGCTTGGTATCCCCGTTGTACACGGCAGTATCTTCCGCTTTGAAGGAATGGTGTCGGTGTTCCATCCAAAGCTCGGACCTACGTACCGTGACATGGTTCCCGAGCCACCACCAGCGGAGTTGGCGCCATCGTGTGCAGAAGCCGGTGTTCTGGGCGTTTTGCCTGGCATCGTGGGTTCTATTCAGGCATTGGAGACCATCAAGGTCATTCTTGAATTGGGCGACCCGCTCATTGGTCGCATCTTGTCGGTGGATACAACAGAAATGTCGTTCCGTGTGTTCAAGTTGCGTCCAGATCCGAACAACGTGGTCACCTATGAGAATCGTGACCGCATTGAAGTGCGCGACCTTGATGGTCTGTGCGCACCATGGATGTCGCACTAGTCCAATCGTTGGGGCACTAGCGTTGCCCAGGTGACAGCATCGATTGTGATTGTTGGTGCCGGGTTTTCTGGCGCTGTAGTAGCTCGTGAATTGGCTGAGGCCGGCATCGCAACCTGGGTGGTGGACGGCCGTTCCCACGTTGGTGGCAATGCACACACGGAGCGCCGCAGTAACGGCGTCATGGTGCACGTGTACGGACCACACATTTTTCACACCGCGCATGAAAACGTGTGGGAGTACATCAACAAGTACGGCGACATGGTTCCGTACAACCACCGAGTAAAGGCAACATCGGGTGGAAAGGTGTATTCGTTGCCTGTCAACTTGCACACCATCAATCAATTCTTCGGCACCACATTGTCTCCGTCAGAAGCAGAGGCGTTCATTGCGGAACATGCAGATAGTTCGATTGGAACGCCAGTCAGTTTCGAAGACCAAGCTCTCAAGTTTGTTGGTCGCGAACTGTATGAAGCCTTCTTCAAGGGGTATACGCAGAAACAGTGGGGAGTTTCTCCCACAGAGCTGCCAGCATCAATTCTCGCGCGCCTGCCAGTTCGTTTTTCTTACGAAGACAGCTACTTCAATCATCCGTACCAAGCGATTCCTCGCGACGGATATACGCCCATCATTGAAGCCATCCTCGATCATCCGCTCATTGAAGTCACTTTGAACAAAACGGTGACACGCGAAGAATTAGCCGATGCCGAGCATGTGTTCTGGTCAGGACCCATCGATGAGTACTTCGACGGCGCGTTCGGAAAGCTTGGTTACCGAACATTGGACTTCGAAGAATCAGAGTCGACGGGTGATTTCCAAGGGTGTCCCGTGATGAATTATTGCGACGTCGATATTCCGTACACCCGCATCACCGAGCACAAGCACTTTGCGCCCTGGGAAAGCCATGAGGGCACCACCATGTACACCGAGTACAGCCGATTGGCCGAGGAAGGGGATATCCCGTATTACCCCATCCGTCAGGTGAAGGAAAAGGAGCAACTACTGCAATATGTAGAGGCTGCCAAGGCTGCGACAGGCGTCACATTTATGGGCCGTTTGGGCACGTATCGCTACCTCGACATGGATGTCACCATCAAGGAAGCCCTCGATGTGGCTGAGGCGTATCTCAGTGCTCGGCGTGAAAATCGCCCAATTCCGCCGTTGGTGGTGAATCCCCTGTGAAACTAGGGGGGTGATTGTTCACCCCCTGGCCCGCATACAGATTCCCGCGCCAGATTTTGCTGAGCCCACGTTGTACGTGCGGTTGCGCAACGGTGACATTCAAGCCGATGGTGTGAAGCTCAAGATTGGTGGCACTGCGTCGTTCGACACAGCTTTTGGTGTTTTCTCTGCCGGACGTTGGGCGCGCCTCACATCTATCGATGATGTTGTGGTGAAGATGAACATCACCGGACACGCGCGAGTTGATTTTGTTTCGTTTGCTGGTGGTGTCGACACAGTGATCGCATCTACTGAATCAGGTGAAGCTCTCACGTGCGCGAATATTCACCAGTTGTCGCCCGAGTCGTTTTATGTGGTGGTCACCGCATTGGAAGAAGGCGTTGTTGTTCACTCTGGTGAATGGGGTACCACTGCAGCGCCAGTACGCGATGTTCACCTCGGTGTTGCCATCACCACCTTTAATCGTCAGGAATACGTTCTGAAGACGATTGATCGTTTGGTGGAGTTAGAAGCACATGTCCCCATAGTGCACGGACACCTCAAAGTTCTTGTTGCCGACAATGCGCGCAACTTGGAGCCCACCATCCCTGCTGGTGCACCCGTGCGTGTCATTCCAAATCCCAACTTGGGTGGTGCAGGTGGATTCGCACGCGGTCTCATTGAGTTCCGTAACGAAGGCTGGAGCACCCATGTGGTGTTCATGGACGATGACATCTCGCTAGAGCCTGAATCCATTGTGCGAACAATTGCATTGCTCACATATGCAACGTCACCAGATCTGTGTATTCATGGCGCAATGATGAGCGAAGAACAGCCATGGTTGCAGTTCGAAGCAGGATCGTGGTACGAGTTCAAAGCCGTGTATCCACTGCGCGCCATAGGTCGAGGAGTTGACCTTCGCCATCGTTCAGAGGTGTTGCACGACCAACTGGAACACGAGATGGCGTATTCGGCATGGTGGTACACCGTGTTCCCCATGCACATTGCAAAAGAGAATCCACTGCCCGTTTTCGTGCGTGGAGACGACGTGGCATTTGGCCTCATGCACACAGGCGAACACACCGTCACCATGAACGGTATTTGTGTGTGGCATGCCGACTTCGCACTCAAGAACAACCCATCGTCGTTGTATTACGAAGTACGTAACTTTGCACTGATTGACACATTGGTTTTTGACGACCACAAGGCCCGCCATCTTGCGTGGCGCTATTTGGGATTTGGTTTCCGAAACGCGTATTCGCACCGCTACGCCAGTGCCGAGTACATGATCTGGGGAATGAAGGATTTCTTGGCCGGACCAGAAGAGTGGATGAAAATCAATCACTCCAACAAGCACGATGAAGTGCGTCAGGTGTCCGAAGAAAAAGCAGCACCGCTCACTGAAGAGCTGAAGAGTCTCGGTTTCTCGCCACCACGACCAAAGTGGATTCGATTGGGTGGATATCTTTTGTCGCCGTTCATTGCTGCTGGCAGCTGGCTGCCAAAGTTCATGCGTTCTGACAATGTTGGTGTGGCCCAGATTGATGTGCGTGCAGTTGGTTTGGCTATTCGCCACGACAAGATTCTGTATCGCCATCCTCGGTTCGACGAAGGCTTTATTTGCGAACGTGACTACAAGCGTTTCCGCAAAATTCAGCGTGAAGTATTTGTTACCACCATGCAGTTGTTGCATAACTATCGCAAACTAAAGAAGCAATACCGCGACATGTATCCCACAATGGTGAGTGATACAGAGTGGCAAAAGCGTTTTAACGGTTAGTACTACGCGCGTGCCGCGGCGGTCATCAGCACCGACCAGGTATTGGGGCCAATACGGCCATTTACTGTGAGTCCAGCACGCTTCTGAAACGTCTTCACATCGTTCGCGAGTGACGAGTCAAATTTTCCTGAGGCGGTGATTTTCTTCTTCAGAACCTTGGCCAATGCGCGTTGGACTGAAGCAACGGCGGGCTGTACAGAGCCCACCTTCAAGATGGCCAAGTCGACCCGGCCTGCGAGACCCATCGCATTCCAGGTGGTGCGATCAACGACGCCATTAATTGGAATGTTTGCTGTGGTTTGAAATGCCTTCACGGCCTTCACGGTGCCCGTACCAAAGTCTCCATCTGTTGCGAGTCTTTTGCTTCCCTTCAGGGACAACAGCGCATTGAGTTTCTTCTGGATTGATTGCACCATGACGCCTTTATGCGATTTTTCAAGTGGCAATCCAGGAATAACTGCATCGGTGGAAGCCGTGACAGGCAGCAGGTTTTGCGCGCGCAAATTGTCGAGTTGCTGTCGCAGGAACAACGTGAACTCGGTCTGGCCAGAGTTTGAAAGATGTACCCAGCAACACAGTGACGTGTTGTCGAACCAGCGCCATTGATTGGCAGCAGAACTTGCCGTGTTCCAATCGAAAATGCTGACCGCCGGGTTGGCCGCGGCAGTTGCGAGAAGTGCAGCGTTGGATTTGGCGTAGTTGCGTGCAGTGGCACGTGTGGACATGTTGACAAAGATGATGCGTTGCACGGCCTTGGCCGCGAGTGCAGACATCATTTGCTGTACTTCAGTTTGGAACGTGTTGGGATCATCGTTGTAGCCCAGTTGCACGATGGCAATTGCTGGTGATGGGAGAGTGTTGATGATGCCAACGCCATCAAGATCTAGTTGTGGTGTTGTGACTGCAAACAAACAGTCAGCGCCGGCCATTCCGCGTCCGGCGCACGACTGAAATGTGAGATTCGGATATGCCGGGGTGATGATGGATGCCACTTCGGAGGCAATGCTTTCTCCCACTGAATCACCTACATACAAAATGGAACCCACTGGTGCTGCCGCAGGATCTGCAGGTGCAACGGGGAACGCCTCGTACCACGGTGCGTTGAGATTGAAATCACTTCGGAATTGCCATCCAGAGCGAGTAACAACACCTGCTGTTCCGGTGATGGTGACAGCGGTGGTGTACCCATTCCATTCGCCGCCGAGGCCGTCGTGAGCGGCGATGACCGATAGCAACACGCCAATGGTGGGGTACATCTTTTGCAACTGCGCTGCGGTGAGAAGGACGGTCCAGTTTTGCAATGCTGCGTCGGACACCAAGTCGCCATTGTCTATTTGTGCGGGGAATTGTCCACCAGCCGTACGGCCACCATTTGAAGAAGTGAATTCGGTGCGCACAATTGCCTGGTTGGAATCTTTCATCACCACGTTGGCGGTTTCGGCAACTGCGCGGTCGGTGCGCGCATCTTCAATAACGGTGGTGGATGTAGTGCCCACGGTGCGCAATGCTGCGCCGCCATACACCTGGCAATCCTGCGTGTCACACGTCTTGGCGAACGAGTAGCGCTTTTCGGTGAGTGCGTAACTTCGTGCAGCTACAGCTTGCGCACGTAGTGCATGCATGCCCAAACCGCCAGCCATATCACCCCAGCCAGCAGGAGATTCGCGCGGAACAACACCACGTACGTATGAATCAAGTGGTGCGATGTTGACAGTGCGCAACGCATTGTTTCCGTCGTTGGCAGCACGAATAGCGCCACGATAAAAACGCAAACGGCCCTTGGGGTAACTGCTGCTGGCGGGTTCACACACGCCCAGCAAATCGACTGGAGCAACTGCTGCAGGATCTGCGCCGCGCGCAGATGTGAACGTGATGGGCCCTGTTGCATTTCGCGCTAGCAATGTGAATCCCGTTGGAGTGCCACTGGCGCTCGGGCACGATGCAGTGGTGGCGCCGTACACGTCGTACGTGTTCTTGCCTGTAGAACGAGCAAGAAGTGAGAAGTACTTGTTGGGATTGCCGCTCCAATTTGCAGTGCCATTGTCGGAGATGACCGCAGTTTGAGCGCCATCGAGCACGGTGAGACGGGTGGTCATGTTTCCATCGGGATAACTGGCCGCATCGGCCGGTGTGAGAGACGTGAGGGTGCGACCGCCTCCGCCGTAGTAGAAGTTGAGAATCGCTTGCCAGTCGGCGTTGAGTTTGGTGGCCCAACCGAGAGCTCCATACTGACTGAGACCCCTGCCGTGGCCGTTGCCGTGCCCACGAATGACGATGCCGAGCGGTGGCAAATTGTCAGCGCGCGCGGGGGAGGCCACGCGAGTGGCAAATGCGGGAAGAATGACAGCGCATACCGCGGCGAACGCAACAATGCGTCGGTGGGTGCGTGGGTTCTTCATAGGAGACCACGCTAGGTGTTCTCCACCTCCTGATGGTGGCGTTCCAATTGCTCTCGCTCTTGTACAGCAACGCCCACGAGAACAAGGGCCATGCCGCACAGGTCAATCGCAGTAGGAGTCTGGTCCAAGAAGAGAAAACCAAAGATGGCCGCGCACACCGGAAGAAGGGCCAGCAGCAGTGAAAATCTGCGAATAGGAATGCGTCGAAGCGTTGACTGGTCAATGCCATATCCGATTGCATTGGCCAGCAATCCCACCAGAGCCGCACCCAACAAAATATGAGGTGCCTCGATTGCGCGATGCATATCACCAAGCCCAAATGGCGTGATGAGAATCGCTCCGAAAAATAATCCGACACCTAGTCCGCTGACTCCGCGGTCACCAAGGGCAACACGAGATCCCATCACGATGTACAGCGCCCACATCACTGACGCACCCAAAATGAACACAAGCCCCAAGGGTTCATTGCCGAGTTCAACTCCACCCAAAATGATGACGCCTACAGCGGCAAGCAGGAGCGCCACGGTATTGCGAACAGTCCGCGTGCGTAACGCTGCAACCGTGATGGGTCCGATGAATTCAATGGTGACGCCTTTGCCCATGGGCAGACGATCGATGGCCAGATAAAACAGCAGGTTCATCACCGCAGTGGCACAACCGAATGCTGCCGCCCATGCAATGTCGTGACGTGTCCACTTCGGGTGAGAGCGACGCAGTGACACCGCCAACAAAATGAGTGACGCTGCAACAACGCGAATGTACGCAACAGTTGCCGGTGATGCTTCGTCAAACAACTTGACCGCAATTGTGGCGCCGCTGTACTGCGCCATGGCAGACACGACAAAGAGAAACTCAGGAGGTGCGACTTCGAGTATTCGTTGAAAGCGCAACCCCTTTACAGAGGCCACGATGCGATCTAGTCGAAAAGATCAGGATCAGTGCGGCAAATTTCTTGCCACAGTGGCTGGAAGTGCATCCAGCCCGTCATGGCATTGCCTGCGTTTTCGCGTGTGTAAACGGCAGACTCATGCGGAATGTGCTTCGGAGTGCCGGCGGCCATTGCCAACAACTGTGCCTGGGCGCAACGCTCGAAGCACACGAACCAGAACACAGCTTCGTCAACGCTTGCACCAACGGTGAAGTGGCCGTGGTTCTGGTGAATTGCAGCGCGGTACTTGCCAAATGCCTGTGCAAAGTCACGACCAGCTTGCTCTTCGAACACCACTGCACCACCGTGATCGGCGATAACGACGTTTTCTTCGTAGAAGGCACATGAGTCTTGCGTGAGTGGATCGAGCTTGATGCCAAGTGAACTGAATGCCTTGCCGTACACCGAGTGAGCATGCGCTGCTGCAATCACGTCGGGACGTGCTGCGTGGACCGCAGCGTGCAAAACGTATGCGGCGCGGTTCACGCTGTGCTTTCCGTACACCACTTCGCCGTGATGGTTCACCAAAATCAGGTCGCTCACTTTGCAATGACGGAATGAAAGACCAAGTGGGTTCACCCAGAAGTGGTCGGGGAATTCGGGGTCGCGAACGGTGATGTGTCCGGCAACACCTTCGCCAAAACCAAACTTGCCGAAGATGCGCAATGCACCAGCAAGTTTTTGCTTGCGACGCAAACGCTCCTCGGCCACGCTGGCCGCAGGTGCCAATGATTCGAATCCGATGGTGGTGACCTCTTTGGGTGTGAGAGGCACGCCATCAATCATGGGGACGGTGGTCTGTGGTGCATCTGGAGCAATCGTCATGACGTCACCTTAGGTCAGAATGGTGTTCATGGGAATCAGTGAAATACAGCCGGCACATATGTCCGCCCCCGCGGCAAGGTACGCCCACGGCATCAAAGTGGCTGCCGGCAGCGACATGATTTTCACATCGGGCGTGGTTCCTACGATGCCCGACGGCACTGTTCCGCCCACCGTGGAGGGTCAGGCTCGGGTTGTGTGGGCCAATGTGTTCGAGATCTTGCGCGCCGGTGGCATGGGAATTTCCGACGTGGTGAGCATCACCACCTACGTGGTGGCATCGGAGTCATTGCGCGACGATTTGGCCACGGTGATGGCCGTGCGAGACGAGGTGATGGGCGAGCACCGTGCTGCTAGCACCCTGGTCACGGTTCCAGCGCTTGCACGGGCAGAATGGCTCATGGAAATCAGCGTGGTGGCCGCCAAATAAGCCGAAGAAGGCCCTCGGGCCTGTCTCATTGTGTCGGGCGGAACCCTGCCTCGTACCATTGATACCTATGGCTGAAGACGTGAAGCGTACCGACTCGGGGATTGAAATTGCCCCGCTGTATTCCGAAAGCAATCTTGCTGGCTGGAATGCTGCCGAAAAGCTTGGAACCCCTGGCACCGCCCCCTACACACGTGGCGTGTACCCCACTATGTACCGCGGCAAGTTGTGGACCATGCGTCAGTACGCCGGCTTTGGTTCGGCCGAAGCAACCAATGAGCGCTTCAAGTTCTTGTTACAGGCCGGCCAAACAGGTTTGTCATGTGCGTTCGACTTGCCCACACAAATGGGATACGACTCCGACCATCCACGTGCTGAAGGCGAAGTGGGCAAGGTGGGCGTTGCCATCAGTTCGCTCGACGACATGCGTTTGCTGTTGAAAGATTTGCCACTTGACAAGGTGAGCACCTCGATGACGATTAATTCCACTGCATCAATCTTGTTGTTGATGTATGAGTTGGTGGCAGAAGAGCAGGGTGTTGCCGCATCGCAAATCAGCGGAACCATTCAGAATGACATTTTGAAGGAATACATCGCGCGCGGTACCTACGTGTACCCACCACGTCCTTCCATGCGTCTCATAACCGACATTTTCGATTACTGCTCAAAGAACATTCCGAAGTGGAACACCATTTCCATTTCGGGTTACCACATTCGCGAAGCCGGCTCAACCGCGGTGCAAGAAATCGCATTTACGTTGTCCGACGCAATTGCTTACGTTCAGGCTGCAGTTGACTCGGGCCTTGACGTTGACGACTTTGCACCGCGCTTGTCGTTCTTCTGGAACGGACACAACAACTTCTTCGAAGAGGTTGCCAAGTTCCGCGCAAGCCGCCGTATGTGGCACAAGATCATGACCGAACGATTTGGTGCCAAGAAAGAAAGCAGCAAGTTGTTGCGCTTCCACACACAAACGGGCGGAAGCACATTGACCGCGCAGCAACCTCTGAACAACGTGGTGCGCGTGGCTGTTCAATCAATGGCTGCAGTGTTGGGTGGAACACAGAGTTTGCACACCAATGGTTTCGACGAAGCACTCGGTTTGCCCACTGAAGAAGCCGCACGCATCGCATTGCGTACACAGCAGATCATCGGATACGAAAGCGGCATTGCCGATACACCCGATCCACTGGCCGGTTCGTACTTCGTGGAAACTCTCACCGATGAGGTGGAGCGTCTTGCTTGGGAGTACATCGCCAAGATTGATGAGATGGGTGGCGCAGTTGCAGCCATTGAGTCGGGATACCAGATGGACGAAATTGGTGACAGCGCGTATGCGTACGCCAAGTCAATCGATGACGATGAGCGCATCATTGTGGGTGTCAACAAGTTCGGCGTTGATGAAGAACCAGAACCAAATGTGTTCCCGATCGACCCAAGCCTTGCTGTTGGCCAAATCGCTCGCTTGAAGAAGTTCAAGGAGAACCGCGACCAAGCCAAGGTTGCGGCAACTCTCGACGCAGTTCGTGAGGCAGCTCGCGGTACCGCCAATGTGCTCATTCCTATGAAAGAAGCTCTTCGCGCCCACGCAACATTGGGCGAAGTCAGCGACGCCCTGCGCGACGTGTACGGCACATACCAGCCTGGTCACTAAAGGGCTTTCGCCCGTAGAACATCGTTACAATGCGGGGCGATGTTTGCCCCGAAACGTGTCCTGACAATTGCCTCGCTCATTGCGGGATTGCTCGTTCTTCAGCCTGTAGTTGGCGTGCGCGCCGGCTCAGGTGCTCTCAACGGATCCACCGCTGAAAAGGCCGCCAGCATCATTTCGGCCGGCAATGGTTTCAACTGTTGGGTTGACTCTGGTGCGGCCAAATGCATTGGTAACAACACTTCCGGCCAGTTGGGTGATGGCACCACGGTGGGTCGCACCTCGAGTGTCGCAGTTTCGGGACTTTCTAGTGGAGTCGTGGCAATTGCCGCGGGCGACGCACACGCATGTGTGCTTACCAGTGCCGGGGCAGTCAAATGTTGGGGTTCAAACACAAAGGGTCAACTTGGCGATGGCACTACCACCAACTCGTTAGTGCCAGTTCAAGTCAGCGGCCTTACAACTGGAGTTGCACGCATTGATGCTGATGCGGACAACACATGCGCGCTGAAAGTAGATGGACAGTTGTTGTGTTGGGGTAGCAATCAAACATATGGAGTTGGCGTAGTTACGACCGACGCAAATGCCGACGGTGAATTTGATCCCGTGCTTGTGCCTACAGAAGTCACTGGTATGTCGAGTGGCGTGATGGCTGTCACGATTGGTGCATCGCGAAGTTCAGCCACGGTCTACACGTCGCACGCGTGTGCAGTATTGCAATCGGGTGAAGTGAAGTGTTGGGGCAGCAATGCAAGTGGCGAACTCGGATCTGCTGCAGCATCGCCTACGGCGACACCAACCGCTGTGGCGGTCGGTGCAAGTGTTGTCGCACTTGCCTTGGGTGAAGCCCATTCATGTGCTCTCACATCGGCGGGTGCGGTGAAGTGCTGGGGCTTGAACGCAAATGGTCAATTGGGTCGTGGAAATACCAGCGCAGCTACACCTGGCACCATTGTTGACGTTGTGGGGGCATCCAGTGATGTAGTACAAATTGCATCTGGTCGTAACACGTCTTGTTACGTGAATACCTCGGGTGCGCTGTATTGCTGGGGAAACAGTACGTACGAGGTAATCAGACGAAATGGTGGAGTGTCATCGGTGTCAACTCCGGAAGTCACGCATTCGCTGTCATCGGGAATCAGTGGTGTCAGTGTGGGGTATTTCCATATTTGCGCTCTCAAGTCCACTGGACAATTGGCCTGTTGGGGAAATAATGCGAACAGTCAGTCGGGAGACGGGTATGTGTACAAAGCGCTAACACCGCAAAGCGTGCGTACTTCTACCTCGGACTCCACTCCACTGGCAGGTTTTCAATCAATCGGCGCGAACATGTGGTCTACTTGCGGCGCCATGACCAACGGCAGTGTGAAATGTTGGGGCCATAATGGGTACGCACAACTTGGAGATGGCACTGTGTTTAACCAACCTGTGCCAGTAAATCATGTCGGTCTCACCAATGGTGTGGCATCGCTCACGCAGTCTGGTGGATCGGGCACGTACACCCAATGCGCCATCATGACAGATACGTCAGTGAAGTGCTGGGGCTACAACGGGAGTGGTCTCAAAGGCTTCAATAGTTCCACTGCGGCCGATTATTCATTGCAGTCACCTCTTGCATCAACGGGACCTGATGTTCCGTTAACCGGAGTTACTTCCGCGTCTACTGGCCCAAACAATGCCTGCTGGGTAGCGGCTGGATCAGTGAAATGTGCCGGTGGCGCGGTTGTGGGTGCGCTTGGAAACGGATCATCAACGGCAAGTGCGATGCCCGTGCAAGTTACCGGAATTACCTCGGGTGCGGTGTCGGTGGCCACAAGTGGAGCCAATGCGTCGTGCGCGGTCATCAACGACGGAACCGTGAAGTGTTGGGGCAACGGCCAGGGTTACCAGATGGGTAATGGATCCGTTGTTAACGGATTAACACCGGTGCAAGTCTCCAACGTGAGTGATGCGGTTTCCGTTACTGCTGGTGACCAATTCTTTTGTGTTCTCACTTCTGCGTCAGCCGTGAAATGTTGGGGCGCGGGAGGTTATGGCCAGATAGGCAATGGCACCACGGTTAACGCAACAACTCCGGGCACCGTCACCGGAATATCCACTGCAACAAAAGTGGTGGCTAACTACCGTTCTGCATGCGCAATTTTGGCCGATCAAACCTTGAAATGTTGGGGTTCGAATTTATGGGGAATCTTTGGTGACGGAACCACTGTTGACTCGTCCACACCAGTCACGGTTCCCGGATTATCCGGTGTCACAGATGTTGCGTTGGGAGGGACGCACATTTGCGTGCTTCTTGCAAACACCACAGTGAAGTGTTGGGGTTCTTCCACATCAGGAAACATTGGCAACAACACGGAGTCTTCACGTTGGTTTGATGGCAGCACATATCTTGCATCAAGCCTGGCGCTCCCGGCCTCTCTGCCAACAATTGTTACGACTACTACGACTACAACTACAACCACAACGACGACATCGGCGACGCTTGCTCCGGCCGTGGCTACGACTGTTATGCCAACTTCCACCACAGTGAAGCCATCAATACGAATTGACGACACGGTGTACATCATTGCTCCGCCAATTATTGGTGGAGTATCGGCGTTCACCATCATGCATCCGTCGGAGAGATCTCAATTGAAAGCAGTCACCACTACGCCCAACACATGTGTGGCTGGTGGGTCACATGTGATTTCGTTGTCGCCAGGCGAATGTCGGGTGCTTGTTATCTCGTTGAAGAATGCTGCAGTTCTGCGAACGTGGAAAACCAAAGTGATTGCGCAGGCCACTTCAAAAGGGTCCACTGTGCGTGCCTTGGCGGTGAATGGCTTCAAACGAATGGAAGATACGTTGCCGAGAGGTGCATTCGCCAAGGTGTTCGACATTGTGGGGCAAGCACATACGGTGCTTGTGGTTGGCCACTCGGCAATTTTCTACGGCAACACCATTGACAATCAGATCATCAGTACGCAACGCGCCCAAAAACTTCGCTCGTATTTGAAAATGCGGAATCCTCAACTAGAGGTGGCAGCAGCAGGTGTAGGCGGTACGGCGCCCATTAATCGTGCATTGAATGAACAGGCGCAGGCTGCAAACCGTCGCGTGCGTGTGTACTACGTGCCAAACCCAGCATTGGGTTGATTACTGCAGGTGCGTGACACGTGGGGCAGGGCGCTCCACGTGTTCAACATTGTGAGCAGGCCAGCCCACGTAAATAATGCCGAGTACCAGATCTGAGTCGTCGAAGTCACACACCTTGGTGATGGCTTTGTTGGAACCTTTTGCCGGCGAGCCCCAGAGGGTTGCTAACCCGTGTGCATGGGCCAGCAACAACATGTTCTGAATGCCGGCAGCAACGGCGTATTTGTTTTCTTCAGTTTCGTTGTCGGATTCACCCTTGGCGCTGGCCACCACGATTACGTAAGGGCTTCGTGCATATTTAGTGCGCGTCTTATCGACTTTGAATTTGTCGTCTCCGCGTTTTGCCATGGCATCGGCAATGGCGTTACCCAAGATGTGTTGTGATACTCCGCTCACTACTGCAAAACGCGCGGGCCAGGTGCGCTTATGGTTGGGCGCATATTGCGCAGCAGTGATCATGTCGTTGATGACTGATTCATCGACGCGCTTCTCGCGATCGATAAGGACACTGCTTCGACGCGACGTGATGAGGTCGAGCAGTTCCTGAGCGTTCATATCTAGTTCTTATGTAAGTCGGCGTTGAGGCCGCCCCACGAACCAGAGCGCACAATGACTTCAATGGCGCCGGTGAGTGAATTGCGGCGGTACAGAAGATTGCTTTGTCCGGAAAGAAGCTTTGCTTTCACCGTGTTGCCGGATGGATCGACCACCACGGAACCTGCAGTGACATAGAGTCCGGCTTCTACGACACAGTCGTCCCCCAAGCTGATGCCAAGGCCGGCGTTAGCGCCCAGCAGACAACGCTCACCAATAGTGACTTGTTCTTTGCCGCCACCTGAAAGCGTTCCTTGAATGGATGCGCCACCGCCGATGTCGGATCCGTCGCCCACGATGACGCCTTGTGAGATGCGGCCCTCCACCATGGATGCGCCCAATGTGCCTGCATTGAAGTTGCAGAAACCTTCATGCATCACAGTGGTGCCGGGGGAGAGGTAAGCACCAAGGCGCACACGACTCGCATCGGCAATGCGCACTCCAGACGGCACCACGTAGTCAGTCATGCGCGGGAACTTGTCCACGCCGTGCACCACTAGATGTTGGCCCTTGCGTGCGAAGTTCCATGCCACGGATTCAATGGCGTCAACGGCAACGGGGCCGCGGTCGGTCCATGCAACGTTTTGCAGATGGCCGAAGATGCCATCGAGATTCATGGAGCGGGGCTTCATGATGCGTTGAGACATCAAGTTGAGTCGCAAGTATGCGTCTGCTGAATCGGTAGGTCCGCTTGCCGTATCAACCACGATTGATACGGGCTTCAACACCACGCCGCGATCTCGGTCGGTGTCAACAGACGGATCGATGGATGGTGCGTCGGCAGGCACTGCATCGCCCATGCCCACTGCGCGAAAACGCACATCGAGTGTTGCTCCGTTTGCATCAAGCGTGGCAATGCCGACGCCCCAAGCTGTGGTGGACATTAGAAAACCTCCGGACGAAGTGTGGGGAACAAGATGACGTCACGGATGGACGCCGCGCCGCCAATAAGCATGACCAAACGGTCAATACCAATACCTAAGCCGCCAGTTGGAGGCATGCCGAACTCGAGAGCGCGCAAGTAATCCTCGTCGACGGTGCCTGCTTCGGCGTTGCCCGCTTCTTTTTGCTTTTGCTCGTCCTCGAAGCGTTCGCGCTGAACAACGGGATCGTTGAGTTCTGAATATGCGTTGGCCAATTCGCGTCCACCCACGAACAACTCAAATCGTTCGGTGAGGTGCGGGTCATTGCGATCTTCGCGAGCCAGTGGGCTGATTTCCACGGGGTGACCAGTGACGAAGGTTGGCTCACGCAAGCTGGATTCGCACAGTTGTTCAAAGAGTTCTTCGATGAGCTTGCCAGGGCCGAAGTGTTTCTCAATTTTCACTCCGTGTTTTTGCGCAAGTGCGACAAGTTCGGCTTGGTCCATGGTGGGATGCACCGGTACTCCGGTCGCCTCTGCCACCAGGTCGATCATTCGCACGCGACGCCATGGCTTTGCGAGATCGACCTGTACGTCATCGATGGTGACCACTGATGAACCAGTGGCATCTACAGCGGCATTCACGAACAGTTTTTCGGTGAGGTCCATGATGTCGGTGTAATCAGCAAAGGCTTGATACAACTCCATCATTGTGAACTCAGGGTTATGGCGAGTAGAGATTCCTTCATTGCGGAAAACGCGTCCAATTTCGTAGACACGCTCCATGCCTCCCACGATGAGACGCTTGAGGTGAAGCTCTAATGCAATTCGTAGATACAACTGCATGTCGAGAGCGTTGTGGTGCGTGAGGAACGGGCGTGCGTGTGCACCGCCTGCTTCAACATGAAGAACTGGAGTTTCTACTTCAATGAAGCCGGCTTCATGAAGAGTGCGACGGAAGCTGGCAATCACCGCGTGACGCACAGCAAACATGCGACGTGATTCTTCATTGCCAATGAGGTCGGCATATCGCTGGCGATAACGAGTATCGGTATCGGTGAGGCCATGCCATTTATCGGGGAGCGGACGTACTGCTTTGGACAACAGCACCACCGAATCCACCTTGACGGAGAGTTCGCCCTTGCGTGTAGTCATGACCGTGCCAGATGCGCCCACCCAATCGCCGAGGTCGAGCGCGTTGATGGCATCGAATTGTTCATCTCCGACGACGCCCTTCGACACGAACAACTGAATGTTGGTGTCTCGATCTTGCACAGTGGCGAAAATGAGCTTGCCTTGGTCGCGCTTCAGCATGATGCGCCCGGCAATTTCAACACGGTCTTCCGTTTCCGAACCGGCTTCCATGGAGCCGTACTTGGTACGAAGTTCGGCCAGTGTGTGGCTGCGGTCAAAACGATACGGGTAGGGGTTAGTGCCGGCATCGCGCATGGCCTGAATTGCGGAGAGGCGGCGTGCCTTTTCCAGTTCGAGACCGCCTACGTTTTCTTCGAAATTCTCTTCACTCACAGAGTTCCTACGGTAGTTGGCGCAGGCAGCAGCCGAGGAAGTCTTTCGCCTACTACGGTCGTAGAAATGCGTTTTCGACGAGTGATTCTTGGCATGGCACTGCTGGCGGTGGGCGTAGCCCCCGTGGCGCATGCCGAAAACGCCACCACATTCCCGAGCGAACCATTGCAGCCCATGATGGTGGTGAACAAAACCAAGGTCATGTCTCGGGACGAGGCCGAGCGCATTGAACTTGGTGCGGCATCGGTAGGTGCCTCCGGATTTCGAGTGAATTTCCCCTTCATTCCACTGACGGCGCAAACACGCGATGGAGTTGACCTGTTTCGTTTGACGCAGGGCTGGCGTATTGCGTTGGCAGTCATGGTGGTGAGCGAGGGCTTCGTTCGAGCCACCGGTGGAGAGTCAATGGCAGCAGCCATGGCGCCGGGATACGTGTTGATGGGTGAATCTGCCGCTTCGGTGCGTAAAGCAAAAGTGGGTGATGTGCTCACCATGCGCGATCAGAAGTTCGGACCGCACCTTGTAACGATTGGCGGCATAGTTGCTGATGAGTTCGTGGATTGGGGAGACATTTTGATGTCACCTGAAACGGCCGTGGTGTTTGGTCCGTTAAAAATTGCGAACGTTTCCATCGTTGATATTCCCTCGCCTAAAAAAGTTTTGTCTGCACTCAAGTCGAATGGCATCGTGATGGGCTCTACGTATCGAGTGCGCACATCATGGGACAACCCCAACCCTGACAAACAATTGGGTACCGGAGTGACGAAGGCGATGATGGGCGAGTTCGCATTTCGTCCCACTACTGGCGGTTCAATTGTTGTGTCACCGAGCTTCCTTGCCAAGAACATTGAGTGGAAGCATCGGTACAAAGACATTGCATTGGTGAATACATGTCACCGTGATGTCATCCCTGCAATTCAAGGTGCGTTAACTGAAATTAAAGAAGCTGGCCTTGCGAAGTACATTGATGTGAAGAACTCGAACAGTGCAGGCGGCTGCTTCGTAGGTCGATACAACCGATTGGCCAAAATGTTCGGCTCACCGTCACGACATGCGTGGGGCATGGCGCTCGATATCAACACCAACACCAATCAACAAGGAACCACGCCACATCTGAACTGTGATGTGGTGCGCATCTTTCGCAAATGGGGATTCGCATGGGGTGGTGGGTTCTATCCGGCGGACGGAATGCACTTTGAATACGTGGGTGAACCCCGCGATCAACTGGGTTTCAAATCGCGTTATTGCTCAAATGACGCGCCAATTCCCACAACAACCCTTCCCTCATTCACAGGTGGCGAGATAGCCTCGGGTTCGTGAACACGAACAAGCGCCTAGTCATCATTGGCGGTGGTCCTGCAGGTCACGCCGCAGCAACATCAGCAGCACGTCGCGGAGTCGATGTGGTCATGATTGAGCGTGACATTGTGGGTGGCGCGGCGCACTTGCTCGATTGTGTTCCTTCCAAAACCATGATTGCCACGGGTGGGGCAATGAGCTTCACCAATCAACTGTCTGGCATGGGTCTTGAAGATCGGGACGCCGAAGTAGACGTCAATGCGCTCACTTCGCGAATCGAAGACATCAAGAATCGTTTGTCTAACGATGTCACCGACAGGTTAGAGAGCCAAGGCGTGCGCATTATTCGTGGGTCTGCACGTCTTACCGGACCACACACCGTGCATGTTGACGCGCACGATGGATCCAGCGAAGAACTTGAGGCAGACGACATTCTCATCTGTACTGGTACACGCCCGCGTGTTCCTGATTTTGTGGTACCCGATGGTGAACACATTCTCACTACACGCGATTGCTATCCACCGCGAGTGTTCCCTGAGAGCATCACCGTTATTGGTTCTGGTGTTACTGGTGTGGAGTTCGTGCACATGTTTGCTTCGTTTGGAGCAAAGGTCACGTTGTTGGTGAGCCGTCAACAAGTACTGCCCGGCAAAGACCCAGAAGTGGCGGCAGTGCTGGAAGAAGACTTCCTCAACCGTGGCGTTCGTTTGTTCAAGGGTGCGCGCGCCATCGGAATAGAGCGCACCGAAACAGGCGTACGCGTGTTGTGTGATGACGGGCGCGTCTCGGAAACTACTCACGCAGTATTTGCTATCGGTTCTATTCCTAACACCGAGGGACTCGGACTGGAAGAAGTGGGTGTGGTTACTGATGGCGGTTACATTCCCATCAATCGTCATTGCCAGAGCAACATCGAGCACATTTATGCAGCTGGTGACGTGAGTGGCAAGTTGCCGTTGTCTTCGGTGGCGTCCATGCAAGGTCGCAAAGTTGCAGAACAAGTGGTGGGTGGTCCCAAGGGTCCGCATCGTCATCTCGACTACGACAAGGCAGCATCAGCAATTTTCACTGAACCTGAAATTGCCGACGTAGGGCTGGCAGAAGCCGAAGCGTTTGCATCGGGCCGAAAGATTCGCGTTACCAAGGTGCCGTTCTCAACAACGGCAAAAGCTCTCATTAATAACGACTCGCGTGGGTTTGTAAAGATCATCAGCGACCCTGCAACGGGCGTTGTGCTTGGCGGTTCCATTGTTGGTCGCCATGCGGCAGAACTCATCAGCGTGATTGCACTTGCTGTTACGGCAAATCTGAAGGTCACCGATATTGGCGACGCTCTGTTGGTGCACCCAGCATTGGCCGAAGCGCTCACTGACGCAGCCGAATAAAAAAGCCGGCGAGTTTCCCCGCCGGCTTTTAGCGTTCTCTGAACGAGTTGATTATTCGATAACGACCACAATGTCGCCAGCACCAACGGTGTCGCCTGGCTTCACGTTGACGGCCTTCACGGTGCCGCTCTTGTCGGCTTCAATCTGATTTTCCATCTTCATAGCTTCCAGAACAACAACGCTCTGGCCTGCTTCAACGGCCTGACCTACTTCAACAAGCACCTTCACAATGGTGCCTTGCATTGGTACTTCGATTTTTCCGCTGCCGCCACCAGCGCCACCGCCAGCCGCAGAAGCACTGCGTGCTGGTTTCTTAGCCTTCGCTGCTGGAGCTGCGGTGCCTGCTGATTCAGGAACCCAGATCTTCACATCGAAGCGGCGTCCGTTGACTTCCACGGTGGTCTTGCGCTCCACCAAGGGCTCATCGTCGTTTCCACCTGCAGCAACAGGGGCCACGCCAACGCCGGAGAGGTCAAGAACTTCTTCTACCCACTTTGTGGAGTGTGTTGCAGCCTGGAAATCAGGGTGTTCAAGAATGGCAAGGTCTGCAGGAATTGTTGTTGCGATTCCTTCCACTACAAGTTCGTTCAGTGCGCGGATGGTGCGAGCAATAGCTACGTCACGATCGCGACCCCACACAATGAGCTTGCCAACGAGGTTGTCGTAGTACTGGCTGATCTCGTCGCCACTTTCGTATCCGCCGTCGAAGCGAACACCGAAACCGTCGGGTGCTACCAACTTGGTGATAGGGCCAGGGGAGGGAAGGAACTTGCCTCCTGCTGGGTTTTCTGCATTGATACGAATTTCAATGGCGTGGCCACGACGTGCAGCAAGAACTTCTTCTTGCGTCATGGGCAATGTTTCGCCTGCTGCAACTCGAATTTGCCACTCAACAAGGTCGATGCCGGTGATGACTTCGGTGACGGGGTGTTCCACCTGAAGGCGTGTGTTCATTTCGAGGAAGAAGAATTCGCCATCTTGGAAGATGAATTCGACAGTGCCTGCGTTGTAATAACCAACAGCTTTTGCGGCCTTTACTGCCGCGGCACCCATTGCCTCTTCAACGCCAGCTGGAAGTGCCGGTGCTGGTGCTTCTTCGATGAGTTTTTGGTGACGACGCTGTGCCGAACAGTCGCGCGTGGAAACCCACACCACGTTGCCGTGCTTGTCGCCCACCAATTGAACTTCAATGTGTCGTGGCCATGTGAGGTAACGCTCAACATAAATTTCGTCGCGACCAAAGAAGTTCTTTGCTTCGCGCTGTGCTGAATCCATGGCCTCTTGCACGTCGGCTGCAGACTGCACAACCTTCATGCCGCGTCCGCCGCCGCCGAATGCTGCCTTAATTGCAACTGGCCAGCCGAACTCGTTACCGAAGTCGGTGATTTCTTTTGCAGTGGTGACGAATTCTGTGGTGCCAGGAACAATAGGTGCACCGCCGCGCAATGCTGCTTTACGGCTAGACACTTTGTCGCCCATCTCAACAATTGCTGCTGGCGGTGGTCCGATGAATGCAACGCCCATGTCGGTGATGGCTTGTGCAAAGTCTGAGTTCTCAGAGAAGAAGCCATAGCCGGGGTGCACTGCGTCTGCACCGCTGTCCGTGATGGCCTTCAAGATGGCTTCGGTGTTGAGGTAACTCTCTGCAGCAGTGGAGCCGCCGAGGGCGTATGCCTCGTCTGCCAAACGCACATGCAACGCATTGCGATCAAGCTCGGAATAGACCGCCACGGTGGCGATGCCCATTTCACGGGCGGCACGAATAACACGGACGGCGATTTCGCCACGATTGGCGATGAGGATTTTCTTCAACACAGGGGACTAGTTTGCCCTGATGGACCCTCTCAAGGCGAACCAATCCGAGAATTGGCATGTGACCGTTGTTGACGAGACGGGCAGCACTAATGCTGACCTCATGTCTATGGGGGCCTCCGGCGCCCCCGATCGCTCGGTTTTGCGGGCTAATTACCAATCTGCTGGCCGCGGGCGCCTCGATAGGGCGTGGGAAGCCCCCAGGGGAGTCAATTTGCTGGTGTCACTCTTGTTCCGCCACATTCCTGACCGTCTCCACGTGCTGACCCAGGTGGTGGCATTGGCGGCGGCTTCCGTGGCTCGTGATTGCGGAGTACCCGTTGTTCTGAAATGGCCAAACGACATCTTGGTGGGCTCCGAGAAAGTGGCGGGCATCTTGGCGCAGGCCGCGTCGGTGGATGCCCACGGACGTATCCCATATGTGGTGGTGGGAATCGGAGTGAATCTTGGGTGGGCGCCCCCGGGTGCCGCGTCATTGCAATCAAGCGGAGCAGTTCGCGTGCCCACACCCGATGAATTTCTTGCAGAGATGCTTCCGCACATTGATCGTCTGTTGCAGTTGAGCGATGAGGCGATGCATCACGAGTATCTGTCTCAACTTGGCACCATTGGGCTGCAGGTGAAAGTTGATTTGCCAAATGGAGAACACGTGATTGGTCGAGCAATGCATGTGGAGCCTGACGGTCGATTGGTTGTTCTCGATGAATGCGCAATCACTCACCGCATTGACACTGCAGATGTGGTGCATCTCCGCCCTGTAGTCGACTGACTACCGTGGTGACGTGCTGAACAACCACCAACTCTCGCGCATCGCAGGTGCGCCTCGCTGGTTGTTTATTGCGAGCATTGCATTGGTGATGTCCATGGCAGGCGCTTTAGGAATCGTGCACGCCACCAATTCGCAATTAGAAAACGTGAATCGTGTGGTGATTGCGAAAGACATTCTTTCACCACCGTCCGAAGGGGTGGAGAACTATTTGCTGGTGGGGTCTGACTCTCGAGCCAGTGCTCAGCCAGACGACCCTGACTACGCCGTGGTGGGTTCGGAAGCTGCGAGTCCTGGAATGCGTAGCGACACCATGATTGTGGTGAGTTACAACACCAGGACATCCAAAGTGGCCACCATGTCCATCCCACGAGATTTGTGGGTGCAAATGGGCGATACCAGCTCACACAACAAGATCAATGCCGCGTACCACAAAGGTGCAGACGTATTGATTCGGTCGGTGCAACGCGCTTTAAACATTCCCATCCATCACTACATTGATGTGAACTTCGCTGGGTTCAAGAAGATCGTTGATGCAATTGGTGGGGTGCACATTTGTGTGGCCCACGCATCGCGAGACAAGCAAACCGGGTTCTTTATTGGCCGAAAGGCATGCAAGTTACAGAACGGTCAGGAGGCGTTGCGATACGCGCGTTCTCGTCACTTCGAGGAAAAGATTGATGGTGAATGGGTCACCGATGCCACTGGTGACGTGGGACGCGGTGCGCGTCAACGTGCGTTCATTGCCGCATTGGTGAAAGACACCGCAAAGTATGTGTTGCAACATCCGTTGCGCGCACACTCGGTGATGGACTCCATGACCTCTGCAGTGTCGGTGGATCAGAACCTCAGTTTGCTCGACCTTGCGCACAAGTTGCGACCATTGGGTGACGGCACGTCGAAGTCATACGCACTTCCTGTGGACAGCGATATGAACAACGGAACGTTTGTTTTCCGCTTGAATCGAGATTCGCAACCAGTGCTTGCGTACTTCGCTGGTCTCAGCGAAGTTGCGCCGAAATAACTAGTGCTGGTCGCTTTGTGCGGCGGCTTTGCGGCGCAGTTTTTCTGCAAATACATCTGCAGGCACTGGTTCGCCGATGCGATTGCCCTGTAGCAAGTCGCAACCAAGAATCTTGAGTCGCTGCACGTGATCTTCGGTGGTGACCCATTCGGCACACACCACCAAGTTAAGTGAATGCGCCAACTGAATAAGCGAACGAACCATCGGGTCGTCACCGCCATCGGTGCGGCCCACATCGCGCACCAACGTGCCGTCTAGTTTCAAAAGGTCGGCAGGGAATGTACGTAATGCGGCCAATGAAGAATGACCGGAACCAAAGTCGTCAACGGCAATGCGAACTCCCTGGCGCTTCAATGCGGTGACGGTACGAAGAACGCTTGGGTTGTTTTCCACCAGGTTGGATTCTGAAGTTTCAAACACCAGTTGTGATCCGTCGAGGTTGTGTGCGCGCATGATGGTGAGTGCGCGATCAACAAAAGTGATGTCGGAGAGTTGACGACGCGAAGCATTGACATGAATGGCGGTAGAGCGGTCAACGAGGCCAGCTGCAATCCATTCACCCACGGTGCGCGCACCCTGTTCAAGTACCCAATCACCAATGGGGGCAATGAGCCCGGATTCATCAGCCAAATCGAGGAAAGCTGCAGGCGCCAAGAGTCCACGTGTGGGGTGGTTCCAACGCAACAACGCTTCGGCGGCGACTACTCGACCAGTGTGCGCAGATTCAATGGGCTGGAACATCACCGTGAATTGATGTGCAGCCAGTGCCTGCTCTAATTCGGATGCCAATTGAAGACGCTCACGAGCAGCGGTGCGCATTTCTTCGCTGTACAGCTCCGAACGTCCACGACCGCGTTGTTTTGCGCGGTACATGGCTGTGTCGGCCGAACGCAACAAGGTGACTGCGGCGTCGGCAGCAGATTCGGCGGCCAATAGATCGGGCGTGGACATGGCAACACCAACGCTTGCGCCGGCTTCAATTTCCACGCCTTGCAATACGAGTGGGCCCGTGATGGATGAACGAATTCGCTCGGCAACATCGAGTGCTACCTGTTCATCTAGAAGTCCCTCACACAGAACCACAAATTCGTCGCCACTGATACGTGCCACCAAGTCGGTTGGACGTGTTGCTGCGGCCAGTCGACGGGACACGGTGACAATGAGTTGGTCACCAACAGCGTGACCGATGGTGTCGTTCACGTGCTTCAACTTGTCGAGGTCAATGAAGAGGACGGCAACGGTGGCATGCGTAGTGCGGCTTCGCTCGAGAGCTTCAGTGGTTTTGCGCAAGAACAACACGCGGTTGGGGAGGCCGGTCAATGCGTCGTGTGTTGCCTGTCGCGCAAGTTCAGCCTGTGTCTGTCGTTCGTCTGTGATGTCGCGCGTGATGGTGCTCCAGTGATGCACGCTGCCATCTGTGTTGCGCACGACCTGCACCACCACCGACAAAATGCGAGCAATGCCGTCGGGGGAGCGGAATCCAATTTCGCCTTCCCAACGATTAGTGGCGCCAGCGGGTGGAGCGGCGTCAAGCAACATACGGGGTAATTGGTCGCGCACCGCTTGCATGAATGCTCGTGCTGCCGCATCGTTATTACCTGCACCAGGGTCGATCACGCCAATCAACGTGCGAGCGGTGTCATTGGCGAACACCAATTCACCGACACGGTCGAATACCAACACTGCATCACCCGATACATCGAGGAGTCCGACCAATTGGTCGGAGAGTTGTCGTTGTGTAACAAGTGACGTGCAATCAATTGCTGTGCCGACGTAACCGGTAACTATTCCGTCGGTGATAACAGGTTGTGCCGAAATTTGAATCCACACGGATTCACCGGTTGCGCGACCAACGCGAAACTCCACGGCAAATTGGCCGCCGTCGCGTTTGTATTCCACCCATCGTTGTTCGCATTGTGTGCGTTCATGTGGCAATGCATTGGCCCACGGTGCCGTGCCTGCAAGAAGCGGAGCGCCATCGAGTGCGAGTGCGCGAAATGCTTCATTGCCCGACAACAAACGACAATTTGTATCGGTCTCAAAAACGCCAATCGGCAGGGCAGCAGTGGTGGGGTCGATGTGGATATTCTCACAGATTGAACATGGTGAGAGGTGGACTAACCACGCAGAGTGATGGGAGTTCACGGGGTGTCGCTCACTAACCTAAGTCAAATGACCTACCCCCCAGTCTCTCGTGATGGCGATCCGCTCTGCTTGATGACCATTCACGCCCATCCTGATGATGAGGCATCAAAGGGTGCGCCTACGGTGGCGAAGTATTTCGAAGAGGGAGTACGCACCGTCCTGGTGTGTTGCACCGGGGGCGAAGAGGGTGACCTGCAGAATCCCGCGCTGCGCGAACCTGGTCAAATGTTCCACAACCTCACGCCTGAGCAAGAAAAAGCTCTCATGGCTGAGGTGCGCCCGCATGAATTGCAGCAGTCAGTCGACGCCATTGGGTTCTCGTCGTTGCACATGTTGGGTTATCGCGACTCTGGCATGGCGGGGTCCGAGTCAAACAATCATCCAGAGTGCTTTCACATGGCCGAACTCGACGAAGCAGTCGGTCGATTGGTGGCACTCATTCGTGCTGAACGTCCGCAAGTGATCCTTACGTACAACGATGACCAAGCTGGATATCCGCATCCCGACCACTTGCGAGTTCATGACATCAGCGTGTTGGCCTTCGAACGTGCGGGTGATCCCACCTGGTATCCCGGCACTGGCGCACCGTGGCAGCCGTCGAAGATGTATTACACATTGTGGGCTAAGCAGCGAATCATGGCTGTTCACGAAGCGTTGTTGTTGAAATATGGAGAGTCGCCGTTCGACGACAACTGGATGAAGCGAACATCGCAAGACCATCGAATTACTACTCGGTTGGAAATCGGGAAATACTTGCGTGCTCGCACGGAATCGTTGCGCGCCCACGCCACGCAAGTTGATCCCACCGCAAAATTCTGGTTCGGACTCGACGATGATGAACTTGCCAAGGTGTATCCATGGGAAGACTGGATTCTTGCCAAGAGTGTTAGTGGAGATATTCCCGAAGGCATGATTGAGACCGATTTGTTCTTTGGTCTGCGAGCAGAATCATGAGCGTGCAGTACCGCGTTGCGTTCGGAAAGAAAGACGAAGCAGTAGAGGGTCCGGACGACGCTGACGTCGTCATCCGAATTGACGTTAAGAATGCATCACTAGATCCGACCGTTGCCTACATGACAGGCAAGTTGAAAGCAGAGGGCCACACAGGCCGTTTGTTGGAAGCGTTATGGAGTGGCGCTGCAGCCTCGGTGATTAGCCGGCTCGCATCACGTCCCTGAGTTCGCGATATCCAATCAGTACAGCGCCACTGTTGGTGAGTGCATCACGCAACGACTGGTCATTGGTGACTAATGCAAGGTCGTCGATCCAGCCACTGGTGATAGGTCCAAGTGCGCGTACTTCCGGAGTATCAATGGCGGGTTGCACATGAATTTCGGTTACGCCTGGCTGTAGTTGCGCAATGGCGTCGAGTACACGATCGCGACTGCCTGCGCGCCAATCATGGTCGAAGTGATCGGGGAACACCACCCCTTCATCTGCTGCCAACTGTCGGAATGGAAAACCAGCCACTTCCGGAGTGATGGTGGATGGCAATCGGATGGGCAACTTGAACTCGAATGCCAATTCCAAGTAGACGTCAAAGAACTCAGGACGAAGTGTGATGGATGTGAGGTGGGGCGCCAAGTGGGTGACATCGATTCCCCACACGATGGCACGTTCGATCTGTGCGCGACATTCACGCAGCACTTCCGATGAGTCTGCGTGCTCCCACAAGTCGTCAACCGAACGCGGAAATCCACCTTCGCCCGACAACAAAGTGGGCGCGTGTGTGAGTGGACCCCATCGATAGTTGGGATGTTCCGCATTCAACGTGAGGTGAACGCCAATGTCCTCGCCTTGATATTCGGCAGCAGCAAATTGTGCCCATGGCGCAGGCATCATGATTGATGCACATGTGGCAACGCCGTTGCGCAGGGCTTCGTATACGCCCACCGTTGCGCCGTGACATGAACCCAAGTCGTCGCACGAAATGATGACGAGCTTGGTGTCGGGTGAGTGCCCGAGGCGTTCGGCGAGGGTTGGGGAAGCCATGGCCAAACCCTATCTGCGGCAATGTCCCCACAACCCGAGATGTTCTCGTTGCGCCGTGGCAACCGCATTGGCGAAGGCATCTGCATATGTCGTATTGGGTGGGATGGACAGTGTGTCGGCCCAGCCGCCCGATGCAAGGTCAAGGTTGATGAACAAATTGTCACTAGAGCGTGTGACGTAGGCGAGAAGACGGCCGTATTTGTCACGTGCTTCTTCATCGCGAGTCACCACTACATCGGTGCCAGGTGGAAGAAGGCTGTGCGTGTGGGACGATGCCTCGGGACCCCAGCACTCCACGGGTTTCGTGGGGTGCTTCGTTTCGGGTGTGTTGACGCCAATGAGACGAATGGTTTCGGTATGTGATCCGAGGCGTACTTCGACCGTGTCGCCATCGACGACGCGCGTAATGGTGCCGTGCATGCGACCACCCGGGTCAACGGTTGGTTGTGTGCTGCATGCAGACAGAAGTGTGACCAAAGAAAGAAGAACGGCGACGCATTGAGCGCCGCCGTTCTGAGTTGTTGTGTTCATGTGGACTCCGTTTCCGGAGCCTGAACGCTCCGTATTAGAGACGCTCGATGAGCGTGCCTGTACCGAGACCGCCACCGCAGCACATGGAGATGAGGCCGTAGCGACCACCGGTGCGCTCGAGCTCATTGAGTGCCTTGGTGATGAGGAAGGCGCCAGTTGCACCGAGTGGGTGACCAAGAGCAATTGCACCACCGTTGGGGTTGGTCTTGTCGAGGTCGGCGCCCACTTCTTTCGCCCATGCAAGAACAACAGAAGCAAATGCTTCGTTGATTTCGAACACGTCGATGTCAGTGATCTTGAGGTTGTTGCGCGAGAGCAGACGCTGTGTGGCGTCAATTGGTCCGGTGAGCATGAGTACCGGATCGGTACCTACGAGGCAAGAGTCAACAATGCGAGCGCGTGGCTTGAGACCAAGTGCAGATGCCTTCTCTTCGGTCATCATGAGAATTGCTGCTGCACCGTCAGAGATTTGCGATGCATTGCCTGCGGTGTGCACGCCGTTCTCACGAGCGACTGGCTTGAGTGTTGCCAACTTCTCGAGAGTGGTTTCGCGAAGACCTTCGTCCTTGTTGACAATGTGCGAACCGATTTGCTCGCCAGCTTCGTTGAAGTCTGGTGCTTCAATTTCGATGTACTGACCTGCGAAGCGATCTTCCTTCCATGCGCGGATGGCGCGCTCTTGTGATGCAAGGCCGAACTTGTCGGTGTCTTCGCGGGTGATTCCCCACTTGTCGGCGATGCGCTCTGCACCTTCGAACTGTGAGGTCATTTCGTACTGCTCGAAGTAGGTCTTCGGGATGGGTACGCCGAGTCCGAGGTTCTTGTTGCCGTTGCTTCCGATGGGGATGCGGCTCATGACTTCAACGCCACATGCCACTGCAATGTCAACAACTCCTGAACCAACAAGTGAAGATGCAAGACCAGTTGCTTGCTGAGATGATCCACATTGTGTGTCCACTGTTGTTGCAGCGGTGGTGAGTGGAAGACCTGCGGCCAACCATGACGTACGAGTGATGTTGAATGCCTGCTCGCCTACCTGGCTGACACAACCGCCAACTACCTGCTCAACAAGTGCGGGGTCGATACCGGAGCGGTCGATGAGTGCCTTTTGCACTTTGCCGAGAACCTCACCGGGGTGGAGGGATGACAAACCGCCGTTACGACGTCCGATGGCGGA
>CAYSPE010000020.1:27522-30226 GCA_964432845.1 uncultured Bifidobacterium sp. | reverse complement strand
TCGCCCGTGAATACGGTGGTCTTTTGGACAACCGCTCATTCGGTGGCGCCCAGGTAAGCCGTACGTTCTACGCACGTGGTCAAACCGGTCAGCAGTTGTTGCTTGGTGCATACCAGCAGTTCTCACGCCAAGTGGGCTTGGGCGGAGTTCGCTTGTTCAACCGCAGCGAACTTGTTGACATCGTTGTCATCGACGGCCGTGCAGCCGGAATCGTGGTGCGCGACCTTGTCACTGGCGAGATCCAATCACATGCTGCGCATGCAGTGGTGTTGGCAACAGGTGGTTACGGCAACGCATTCTTCCTGTCCACCAACGCAATGGCATGTAACGTCACCGCCGCATGGCGCGCACACCGCAAGGGTGCGTTGTTTGCGAACCCTTGTTACACACAGATTCACCCCACCTGTATTCCTCAGAGCGATGAGAGTCAGTCGAAGCTCACTCTCATGTCTGAATCATTGCGTAACGATGGTCGCGTATGGGTTCCAACAAACCCCAACGAAACACGTCCTGCACACGAAATCCCTGAGAACGAGCGCGACTATTACCTCGAGCGTTTGTACCCATCGTTCGGCAACCTTGCACCTCGTGACATTTCGTCGCGTGCAGCTAAGCGCGCCGTTGACAAGGGTCTCGGTGTTGGTCCAAAGAAGAACGGCGTGTACCTCGACTTCTCCGACGCAATCAATCGCCTCGGACGTGACGTAGTGGAAGAGCGCTACGGCAACTTGTTCGAAATGTACGAGCGCATCGCTGGCGAAAATCCATACGACATGCCCATGCGTATCTATCCAGCAAGCCACTACACAATGGGTGGATTGTGGGTTGACTACGAACTCATGACCAACATTCCTGGTTTGTACGCAGCCGGTGAAGCCAACTTCTCCGACCACGGCGCAAACCGTTTGGGTGCATCAGCACTCATGCAAGGTTTGTCAGACGGATACTTCGTGTTGCCATACACAATTGGTAACTACTTGGCCCCAATGTTGAACAAGGCAACTCCCGGTACCGATCACCCAGAGTTCAAGGCAGCAGAAGCAGAAGCGAAGAACCGTTTCAATGCATTCCTCAATGTGGGTGGCACCAAGTCTCCTGACCACTTCCACCGCGAATTAGGCAAGTTGATTTGGGAGTACTGCGGCATGGAGCGCACCGAAGAAGGTCTCAAGAAGGCCTTGTCCGACATTCCTGCTTTGTACGAAGAATTCAAGACCGACCTTCGAGTCACTGGTGACGGCGAAAGCACCAACCAAACGCTTGAAAAGGCCGGTCGCGTTGACGACTTCTTCCAGTTGGGCATGCTCATGTGCAAGGACGCACTCGAGCGCAAGGAAAGCTGCGGCGGACACTTCCGCGCTGAATACCAAACCGACGAAGGCGAAGCACTTCGCGATGACGATAACTACTGCCACGTTGCCGCATGGCAGTGGGGCGGCGACCCAATGAAGCCGAATCTCAACGTTGAGAAGCTCGAATTTGAAGAAGTACATCTCGCAACGAGGAGCTACAAGTGAGCAACCACATCAAGAACATCACGCTCAAGATCTGGCGTCAGGCCGGTCCTGCAGCAAAGGGCAACTTCGAAACCCACGTCATTCCCGAGATCACCGATGAAGCATCTTTCCTTGAGATGCTCGACATCTTGAACGACAAGTTGGTCACCGAAGGAAAAGAAGCCATCGTGTTCGACCACGACTGCCGCGAAGGAATTTGCGGCACGTGCTCGCTCATGATTGACGGACAAGCCCACGGACCACAGCGCGGCACCGCAACATGCCAGTTGCACATGCGCAAGTTCAAGGACAACGACACCATCACCATCGAGCCATGGCGCGCCGGAGCGTTCCCGCTCATCAAGGACCTCATGGTTGATCGTTCGGCTCTCGACCGCGTGATCGAGTCCGGTGGTTACATCACCGCTGATACTGGTGGTGCTCCCGACGCCAACCTCATTCCGATTCCAAAAACAGTTGCTGATGCAGCCATGGACTCAGCCGAATGCATCGGTTGCGGTGCGTGTGTTGCAGCGTGCCCCAACGGCGCTGCCAACTTGTTCACTGCGGCCAAGGTGTCTCACCTCAACCGCTTGCCGCAAGGTCAAGCAGAGCGTTACAGCCGCGTTGAGGCAATGGTGGAAACCATGGACGAGCACTTCGGCTCATGCACCAACCACGGTGAATGTGAAGCTGCATGTCCAAAGGAAATCAGCATCGACGTCATTGCACTCATGCACAAGGACTACCGCAAGGCCAAGTTTGCAAACCGCAAGGATCTTGCTCGCAAGTAATTGCACATCAGTCATTGAAAAGGGCCGGGGTGAAAACCCCGGCCCTTTTTTATTGGCAGTGCGATAGAGGAGCACACGAGAACGACCACTACTCTCACAGCATGAGCGAAATCCCTGCTGTTCCCGCTTCACTTCCCACCACGCTTGGCGCATTGAAAGCCTCGGGTTGGAAATCAATTCCGGTGAAAGAGGAATTGCGCAAGAACGCCGTCAACAACATCACCAACAATCTTCCGTTGTTCGAAGGTGTGATGGGGTACGAAGAAACAGTGATGCCTCAATTAGAAAACGCATTGCTCGCCGGGCACGACGTTGTGTTTCTTGGTGAGCGCGGACAGGCAAAGACTCGAATGATTCGTTCGCTCACGTATTTGCTCGATGAGTGGATGCCCATCATCGCCGGCTCGGAAATCA
>CAYSPE010000020.1:7753-27422 GCA_964432845.1 uncultured Bifidobacterium sp. | reverse complement strand
TCGCTCACGTATTTGCTCGATGAGTGGATGCCCATCATCGCCGGCTCGGAAATCAACGATGATCCGTACAACCCCGTGTCGCGATACGCGCGCGATCTGGTGGCTGCTGAAGGCGACAACGCACCAATTTCGTGGGTGCACCGCAGCGAGCGTTTCGGCGAGAAGTTGGCAACGCCCGATACATCCATCTCCGACCTCATTGGTGAAGTTGACCCCATCAAAGTGGCCGAAGGTCGTTACCTCAGCGACGAACTCACGTTGCACTACGGCATGGTGCCACGTACCAACCGAGGCATCTTTGCCATCAACGAATTGCCCGACCTCTCCGAGCGTATTCAAGTGGGCTTGTTGAACGTTTTGGAAGAACGCGATGTTCAAATCCGCGGTTACAAAATTCGACTTCCACTCGATGTGATGTTGGTGGCGTCAGCCAACCCAGAGGACTACACCAATCGCGGTCGCATCATCACTCCGCTGAAGGACCGCTTCGGTAGCCAAATTCGTACGCACTATCCGCTCGATGTTGATACCGAAGTAGCCATCATGCGACAGGAGGCTCGTGCGGCTTCCATCGGCGATGTTGTGGTCACCATGCCGGCATTTATGGAACGTGTCATTGCCCAGTTTTCGCAGAACGCACGTAATAGCTCTCATGTGAATCAGCGCAGTGGTGTCAGCGTGCGTCTCTCAGTTTCGAACTACGAAATCATCAGCGCCAACGCCATTCGTCGCGCATTGCACGCCGGCGAGCGCAATGTTGCGCCGCGTATTTCCGATATGGAATCCATCGCTGCATCAACCGGCGGCAAAGTGGAATTCGAAGTATTCGAAGAGGGCGGCGAATCTCGCATTCTGCAGGACCTCATCAAGAAGTCAGTGATGGACGTGTACCGCGAGGTCACCGCCGGCACCTCCATGCAAGAAGTCATCAATGCATTCGAACAAGGCGCCATCGCGCACACCGGCGAAGACATGTCTTCGGCAGATCTCATCAACTACCTGGCCACCATCCCCGCATTACGTGGCCCAGTCCTTGGTTTGGTGGGCGACACCGCGTCAGAAGCAGTCACTGCCAGCGCAGTGGAATTCATTCTCGAAGGCCTGCATCTCACCAAGCGCCTGAATAAAGATCGCTCCCAAGGTCGCGCCACCTACCGCGCCAAATAAGTAGGGTTACATCACGAAGGGTGAACGAGTCCACAGTTCGCCCGTGTCGTTACGGGGAGCATCGGTGGCTTCACCAGAAAGTGTGACCACCGGGATGGCTTCGTTCAGGCCGCGCAAGGTGAGGGCTGCGTGAGCGATGGTTGTAACGCCCTCTGGGAGCGTTTCGATCTGTTCTGTCGGAATGATGACCTCGTGTGATTCTGCGGCGTCACAGAGGCGCGCAGCCATGTTCACGGCGGTTCCGATGTAGTCGTCGCCCTCGAAGAGCAGGGCGAGGCCAGATGCGATGCCAATGCGGATAGCGAGGGGAGCACAGGCAGTCACCGAGCGCTTCTGCAGCTCGAGGGCGAAGGTGACGGCATCGCGCTGATCAACGGCCACGATCATGCAACCGTCACCCAACCACTTGGCGATACGGACGCCCGTTTCCGATGCCACGTCGCGCGTGACAGCGCGCCAGGACGCCAAAAGGCGACCGGCTGCATCGTCACCGTTCTCGGTGGTGAAGTTCGTGAATCCGGAGATATCGACGAAAACAAAAGTTCTGGGCACTCGCATGTTGTCCTCCACCTTAGAGCAACTAGGTTGCGGATATGACTGCGAGATTCACCTACTCACGTTGGGATGGCACTCAGAAGGGTTTTTCTCTCGACGCAGAGGGCATTCTTGATGAACTCAGCGATGATTTGCTCTATCACGGTGATTTGAACGCTGCTTTGCGGCGCATCATGCGCGAGGGAATGCGCGATAGTGAAGGAAATCGAATAGACGGTATTCGCAAAATGATGGATCAAATTCGTCAGCGAAAGAAGGAAATTGAAGAGAGCGGCGACCTCGGTGGTGTGTATTCCGAAATTGCGGAAGCACTGAAAGACATCGTCGACGAGGAACGACTGGCCGTTGAAAATGCCGTTCGCGACGCTGAGACCTCTGGTGATGAACGCCGCATGGAAACCGCGCGCGATGCAGCAATGGAACGTAATTTCCGGCTCGACATGATGCCCGAGGATCTTGCGGGCATGGTTCGCGAAATGCAGAACTACGACTTCCAATCAAAAGACGCCGAGAAGCGATTCGAAGAGTTGATGGACAAACTGCGCCAGCAGATGATGCAACAGATGGTCGATCAAATGTCTGAGGGAATGCAGAACATGACCCCTGAAGACATGTCGCGCATGAAAGACATGATGTCGGCGCTCAACGAAATGATCAATAAGCGTGAACAAGGCGAAGACCCTCAGTTCGAAAAATTCATGGACGAGTTCGGCGATTTCTTTCCCGAGAATCCACAAACGCTCGACGAGTTGCTGGAGAACATGGCGCAACGCATGCAAGCTATGCAAGATTTCATGAACTCGTTGTCGCCCGAACAACGTTCACAGTTGCAGCAATTGCAAGAACAACTGATGCAGGACATGGACCTGCAAAACCAGATGCAACAGTTGGGTCAAAAGTTGCAACAAATGTTCCCGCAGGACGGACCACCCAACGGATACAACTTCCGCGGGGAAGCACCCATGGACATGCAGCAGGCAATGGACGCCATGCAGGAGATGAGCCAGCTCAATCAAATGCAACAGATGATGAGCCAGGCCACCAATCCATCTCAGCTTTCAGAAATCGACCTCGAAAAGGTGCGCGAATTGTTGGGAGACGAGAGCGCGCAAGCCCTTGAGCGACTCGCTGAAATCACCAAAAAGCTTGAAGAAGCAGGGTTAATCAACAACAAAGAGGGCAAGCTCGAACTCACGCCACGTGGCCTGCGCAGCATCGGAAACAATGCGTTGCGCGAGCTCATGAAGAAGATGACGAAAGACCAGTTCGGACAACACCGCACCAATGACGAGGGCAGTGGACACGAGCGAACCTACGATTCAAAACCGTACGAATTCGGTGATCCGTTTCGCCTTGACCTGCATAAAACCATTCGCAACGCAGTGTCACGCGGAGGCTCTGGTACGCCGGTGCAGCTCACTCCAGAGGACTTTGAGATCGAGAGAGTGGAACACAACACCACTGCATCAACGGTGCTCATTCTCGACTTGTCGTTTTCTATGGTGCAAGCAGATCGGTTTGTGCCGGCAAAGAAAGTGGCCATGGCGCTCCACTCGCTCATCAGTTCGCAATTTCCGCGTGACTACTTGTCAGTCATTGGCATGAGCAGTGTCGCGCATCCCATTCGTGGAGACGAGTTGCCCACAACAAGTTGGGACCAGGAATACGGCACCAACTTCCACCATGCGCTCATGATGGCTCGTCAACAACTCGCAAAGCAGTCCGGCACAAAACAAATCATCATGATCACCGATGGTGAGCCCACCTCTCACATCACGCCAGAGGGGTATCCGTGGTTCACGTATTTCGATGGGTGGGAAGCGCAGCAACTCACACAGGAATACGCCACAAAAGAAGTGATGCGGTGCACCAAAGAAGGCATCAAAATCAATTTCTTTGCCCTTGATGCCCACGGCGGATTACGCAATTTCATTGAGCAAATGACGCAAATCAATCATGGGCGAGCTTTTTTCACCGATGCATACAATCTGGGCGATTATTTGCTGGTTGATTTCCTCGAAAATCGTCGCCGCACGGCCCGAGTTCGATAGAACACCCTGTATTTACTGGGTTTTCCACAGGCATGAATGTCTCATGCACTGGAGACTTTCATCCCTCAATCTCGTAAAACCCTTACGGGATTTGCTTTTTCTGTGTTTTCTTGTCACAATGACATCGCTGTAATTACAGAGACGAAAGTCGAGATCCTCCGTGACTCGCTTTTATCTCTTGCTGGGAGGCAAGAACATGCACGAATTATCTGAACCTTTTACGCCCGAACGTGGCTGGCAAGACCAAGCCAACTGTCTCGGAGTCGACCCCGATCTGTTCTTCCCAGAGCGCGGTGCCAGCACCCGCGAAGCAAAAGAAGTGTGCAAAGGCTGCGTTGTTCGTGGCGAGTGCCTTGAATATGCCTTGGCCAACGGCGAGAAGTTTGGCATTTGGGGCGGCTTGTCCGAGCGCGAGCGTCGCCGTCTTCGCCGTCAGCGCGCGCAAGACACGCGTCGCGTTATCAACGGCTAATCAGGCCGGGCGATTGTTTAGTCGCCACTCAATGGTGCGGTTCTCCGACAGATCAAGTGCCTCCCACTGATCTTTCGGAATCTCTCTCAACACACTCTCCGGAATCAACCCCACTAATTCAGTGTGATGGATTTCCGTATGGTGCCGGACCGCTTCAACTGCGTCGAATGGTCCAGCAATTGCAGGTTCAATCAGGTTCATGCTCACTTGTGTGAAGTCGCCTACCTGAAGTCCTAATGTGCGAATTTCATTGGTGCGCACCAACGATGCAATTCGTTTTGTTTCTTGCAGACTCACATCTTTGAGCCACACGTTGTAGGCAACAAGCGGCGGCCGTGCACCCACACAAATTGCGCCTGCTGTGTCGTGGGGTGCCACTTCTCCCGTATCGGGCATCAGTTGTGTCCACGCATTCTTGCGAATGAACGGCAATGTGCGTTCGGGTCCATAGGTGAAACAGGGGATACCCAGTTCGTGAGATGCCCACTGCGCAAATTCATCACGAGCGCGAATTGCGTCGGACATTGTTGAGCTTTTGAGCGGAACGAATGGAACCACATCAATCATTCCGATGCGTGGGTGAACACCATCGTGATTGGCAATTGACATCAATGAAACAGCTGCTTCTGTTAATCGACGTGGGGCATCTTCGCCCACCATGGTGAAAACACTGCGATTGTGATCGGGGTCGCTATGGATGTCGAGCAGATCTGGTCCGATGGCAAGAGCAAGGTCCTTCACAATGAGTCCATCGCGTCCCTCGCTGACATTCACCACGCATTCCAGCACCCCTTCTGCCTATCAACCCGAAGGCACATCTGCCACACCCGGTGATAGGGTTCGGCACATGGGTACTTCCGAATTAATGGTCGTTGCAGTTGTTGTTTTGGTGCTCTTCGGAGGTTCGCAGTTGCCGAAGTTGGCAAAGAATCTTGGCGCGGCTCAGCGTGAACTGAAAAAGGCCATGGAAGAAGGCAAGAACGAAGACTCGTCGGCCAGCGACAAGTAATTCGTTGCGCCGTTGGCGCGTTGTAATTAGGCGTTCTGACCGCGACGACGCTTCAGAATGCGGCGACGCTCACGCTCTGAGCAACCACCCCACACGCCATGCTCAATGCGCTCTTCCAGTGCGTATTCAAGGCACTGATCGCCCACTGGGCAGCCCTTGCAGATGGCACGTGCTCTATCCACGCCAACTCCGTCTGACGGAAAGAATGTGGCGGGCGGATAGTTGCGGCAATTGCCTTCGGCCATCCAGCGCGTTGGTGAATCATCGAACGGCACTTGCTTGGCAGGAACCGCAGTGATGTGAAGTTGTGTTGTCATGGCTCTCCTCGCTGTGGCCCCCGGATGGAACCACTATCGGTCGGTGTCGTATGTGACGCCGAGACATGGCGGGAAGTTCCCGCAATCTCAGTCAAGCACGACCCCGTCACCCAGATGCGTCGCCTTTGGTAAAGGTTCGTTAAAGATTTCGTTTTCCACAGGCAAAACAGCCAGAAAAAGACTCATTTACTGACCAAATCGTTCATCTGTTGTGGGCTCAGTACGCCGATAGGCTTGGAACGTTCACGTACGACTGCATTTTGCAATCACCCCGGAGGCACCATGACTGATACACAGATGCACGAAGCTCCAAAAGCACACGCACGCATTGTGTTCTTGGGCGCTGTGTCGCCTCATTGGGAGGTCTACGGCGAATACGGCGATGAAAACCTCATCGAAGAGTTCCGTGCCCGCGTGTTGGCACGACTTGTCTTGTTGCCTCGTGACGACCCACAGTTCCGTCGCAACATGGCCCGCATTGTCCGCGATGCCGAGCGTGAGCTCATCAGCATCGAATGGGACATGGGCGATCCCAACTACGAATTCTGAAATTTCTGACGAACCCATTCCTTCATGCCCGCGTAGAAGGGCGTCGAAATGGAATGGTCAGCGGAATCATGTACGTCGAAGTCTGACGGCGTGCCCTGGCTGAGTTGAAGGTCGGTCGCCCATTTCATGAGCTGTCCCTGGGCGTCGTGTTCAAAAGAGAATTCGAAAGGACCTGATCGGATCCAGTTCCCCTGTCTGTCGACTTCAAAGCAGACCACGTTGTCGCTCCACATGATCTCAAAGACTTTTGTGAGCCATGACTGGTGCTTCGGATGTCCGATTGGAGTGAGCACTTCGACCCGCAGGTCTAAATTGCGGGGCATCATGTCGGCACTGCCGATGTAGAAGAGCGGAGCGTCGTCGGGTGTGCCGTGCCCAAACATATAAATGCGTGAGTGCTCTAGGAATCGCCCAAGGATGGATCGCACTCGGATATTTATGTTTCCCGGCTGCGAAAGATCCAGTGAGCAAATTCCGCGAATTAGTAGGTCAATTTTGACGCCTTTGGCGGCCGCATCTTCAAGAGCCCGAATGATCATCGGGTCTACCAGTGAATTCATTTTCATCTGGATTCGTCCCAATTCACCAAATTGAGATTCTTTTTCAATGAGCTCTACGAATCTTCCGCGAAGGTCTCTTGGAGCCGTGAGGATGTTGTCAAAGTGAGGTGACTGACTGAATCCGGTGAGGTAATTAAACAAGTTCGCGACATCATTCGTGATTGACTCGTCGCATGTAAACAGGCCGAGGTCTTCGTACATGCGTGCCGTGCTTGAGTTGTAATTTCCAGTGCCGATGTGTGCGTATCTCCGAAGTCCGTCTTCTTCCTCACGCACGACCAAAAGACATTTGGCATGGGTTTTTAGACCGACCATCCCGTACACAACGTGTGCACCGGCCCGTTCAAGTTCACGTGCCCACTTCACATTTGTTTGCTCATCAAATCGGGCGGTGAGTTCGATGAGGGCAGCCACTTGAACTCCGCGTTCGGCCGCCGCAATGAGATTGCGGGCAATAGGGCTATTCGCTGAAGTCCTGTACAGAGTCGCCTTGATTGCCCGAACTTTGGGGTCGAGCGACGCTTGCCGAATGAATTCTTCGGTCGAAGTGGAGAACGATTCATATGGATGGTGAACCATGAGCTCACGGTGACGAATGACGCTAAAGATTGATTGATTAGTCTCCTCAGCAACGGCGAGACGACCAGCAGTCACCGAAACCCACGGAGCATCATGAAGATCTGGTCGGTCTATTTTGTGTAGTTCCCAAAGACTCGACGGGTCGATGAGCAGGTCGGTGAAGTAGACATCAATCGGGTCCAACTCAAGTTCTTCCACGATGAGTTCAAGTACGCGTGGGTCAATTCCACGTTCGGTTTCGAGTCGAACTGGATTACCAAACCGACGTGTACGAAGTTCCATTTCGACTGCAGTCAGTAGATCTTCGGCTTCTTCGGCGTCGATGCTGAGGTCAGTGTTTCGGGTAACCCGGAAAACCTGGCCTGCAGAAACGGCCATGCCAGGAAAGAGATGATGAAGCCGAGGAACAATAATTGTTTCCAATGTGACGAACCGATTGTTACTTATTTCTACAAATCGGTTCAACGTGGTCGGAACCTTGACGCGTGCAAAACGTTCTTCTTTTGACTGTGGGTCCCTGACGATGACCCCGATGCTCAAAGCCAGGTTCGAGATGTATGGAAATGGATGCGCTGGGTCCACAGCGAGTGGCGTGAGTATTGGAAGAATTCGACTTTCAAAATATTTGTCAAGAAACAATTGATCAGTCGTTGTTAACTCATCGTTGGTTAGAAGCGAAACGCCCTCTGAACGCAAGGAGTGAAGCAAGGATTGTAAGACCGCATCTCTGTCGGCCAATAACTCCACTACTTGAGTTCTAATGCGGCCTAACTGTTCGGTGGCTGTGAGGCCATCAACACTCCGTACGGAGACGCGCGCCTCTTCCTGATCGTGTAAAGCGCCAACTCTCACTTGAAAGAATTCATCGAGGTTTGAACTGAAGATGGCGACAAACTTGAGTCGTTCGAGAAGCGGGCTCGACGTTTCATTTGCAAGCGACAAGACGCGCCGATTGAATTCCAGCCAACTAAGTTCTCTGTTGACAAAACGTGAGTTCACACCAGAAACCGTACAAATGATTCGATGGCAAACACGATTTACCGTAAGTGCAGGAGCGCTTGTTCACCTAACATTTAGGTTCGATTTACCTTGTGTCGGCTTAGGGCCGTGGAATTAGAGTTGATTCAGTTGAATCCGGTTATTGCAGCCATCGACGTTGGCACAAACAGCGTTCATATGGTTGTGGCTCGTTTCAGTAACCACGGATTTCATGTTCTTTCTACCGAGAAAGAAGTGGTCCGACTTGGTTCTGGTGTGGCTGGGGCCGACCTACTATCGCCCGAAGCAATAGACAGAGGAATTAATGCTCTTCGTCACATGAAACGAATTGCTGACGCCCATAGTGCCGAAATATGCGCAGTGGCAACAAGTGCAGTTCGAGAAGCCTCGAACTCCCATGAGTTTCTCGACCGCGCTCGCGACGAAGTGGGGATTCATGTTGAAGTTATTTCTGGGAATGAAGAAGCTCGACTTATCCACATCGGAGTACAGCAGTCGATTGCGTTCGGTAATGAGTCAGTACTTTCAATAGATATTGGTGGCGGGTCTACAGAATTTTGTGTTTCAACGAAGGGTCGACTCAGAATTGCTCAAAGTCTGAAAGTCGGCGCCGTGAGAATGACAGACGCCTTCATTGCTGATGGGAAACCAGACGATCACAAAATTGCGCAGATTAGGGCTCATGTCAGTTCAACGCTTGCCCCACTCGCATTTGAAATTAGACAAACCGGGTTCTCCCGCGCAGTTGTCTCGTCTGGTACTTGTGAAACCCTGGCACGACTCATCGCTTTTGAGCGCAATGGTCGATTGCCGCAATCAATGAATGGATTCGTCTTCAACAGCTACGAATTATCCGATGTCGTCAAGAAGTTACTTTCCTGTAAGACATCGCGTGAACGCCAGGAATTGGCCGGGATGGACTCAAAACGAAGCGACATCATCGTTGCCGGAAGTCTCATTCTGCATGAGGCGATGAAGGCCCTGCAGATTGAGACTTTTGAATTCAGTGAATACGCCCTTCGCGAAGGAGTGCTCATTAATGCTGCTCGCGCACGCGGATTGATGGAGGCTGACACCGTCGACGCAGGTTTGGGAAGTGTTATGAGATTGGCAGAGAGATGTTCGGTTGATCTCGTACACAGTGGCCATGTCGCAATGCTTTCAAGAAAAATATTTGCGTTGATTGCTCGGCGGTTTGAAGTTGATACCTCTCTCGGCCGTTTATTGGAAGCTGCTGCGCTTCTTGCGAACGTGGGTAACGCAGTTTCGTATTCAAAGCATCACCTGCATTCGTATTACATCGTTCGAAATGCCGATCTCATGGGGTTTACTGACGACGAAATAGAAGTCATTGCATTGACTGCTCGGTATCACCGCAAGGGCCTTCCAAAACTGAGTCACCCAGATTTCGCAAAACTCTCAGAGCAACGCCAGCACGACGTTGAATTGATGGCTGGCATCATCCGAATCGCGACTGGCCTTGACCGATCGCATGATCAGAGCGTGATCGACCTTTCATCATCTTTGAAGGGCGACGTCCTTGCGATAACCCCTAAGCAATCAATTGGTTCCAATGAAACTTTGGCACTGAATGTGTTCACAGCACAACAACGTGTCGAATTGTTGGAGCAGTTTCTTGGTTGTCACATCTCAATAAACAGCTGAAACGCATTCACCGCGTTTACCGATTGGCCCTCTCGGCGTTGCTGAATATTCACCGTTAGAGCCATATTCAGCGATTTCCAATGGTTTACCCAGGAATTTACGAACTATTATGAACTGTGTCTTTGGGAATTAACCCGTCCTGAGGAAACACGGTCATACGAGAGAGGTGTCTCACATGGATGAATTACGCAAGGGATTTCACCACGAACTTGATGTAGCTCGTAAAGACCTAGCGCGACTTGCTGCGGCGGTGATTGAGGCCATCCCGCGAGCAACAAATATTCTCTTGAATGGTGATCTTGATGGCGCAAACGCTCTGATCAGTGATGACGATCGAATTGATTCACTTTCGGTGGAGCTTGAAGAGCGTTGCTACCAACTGTTGGCATTGCAAGCTCCTGTAGCTGGCGACCTGCGACAACTCGTCGCAATCGTGAAGATGGTGGGCGACATTGAACGATCAGCCGACCTCACTGTCAACATCTGTAAGGCGGCTCGACGTGTGTACGGACACGAGCTTGACCCTCGCTTGCGCGGGCTCATTACTCGCATGAGTGAACAAGCACAGCAATTGTTCGGTGCGGCACTGGAGTCATTCGAAGAGAACGATGCAGCAAAGGCAGCCGCCATTGACGACATGGATTCGTTTCTTGACGGACTGCAGCGTGAGTTCATGCGCACGATTATGGAGAACAACTCGGAGAATCGCATCGATCTGCAAGTGGCGATTCAGATGGCCATGGTCGCTCGTTTTTACGAGCGCATTGGCGACCATGCTGTCAACATTGGCGAGCGCGTGCAATACGTGGTCACAGGTTGGTTGCCCGAACACAAGGGTGCCGCTCGATACAAGCAGGGTATTCCCCGTCCGAATGACGACACAGGGGCAATCCCCATCGTCTTCGAAGGCAATTAAGTCGCCACCACGGCGCCTATGAATTACTTCTTCTTGCTTGTTGCGATTGCTGGCTGGGCAGTCGCGCTCCGACAATGGAAGAGCCGACAGGCCAATGTGGTCGAAGTCGACGCGGTAGAAACGTCTTTGGCGGAGGAGCCTCGTACCAATGGCACGCTTGACGTGCTCAACGCGCTACGGCTCGGTGTTGTCATCGTTGATGCCGACGGCAATGAAGTGTTTCGCAACGAAGCAGCCAGCGAAGTCACCGGGGTGCGACATGCCGACGTGTTGGTGGACGAAGTAGTGGAACGCCTGAATCGGGCCGCATCTGTAGGCGCCGCTGCCTCGGAACAGGTCGAACTGGTCGGGCCACCGCAGCGCGTTCTCGACGTTCGCGCCACTCCGCTGTCGGATGGCGGATCGATTGCCACAATTGATGACATCACCGAGCGATGGAAGTTGGATCAAATTCGTACAGATTTCGTGGCAAATGTGAGTCATGAATTGAAGACGCCTGTGGGAGCAATTTCGGTGCTGGCGGAAACAATCGAAGGCGAAACCGAAGATGAACTGGTCCTGCGATTGGTTCGCCGAATGATCATGGAGTCACAGCGAATGAATCGCACTATCGACGATCTCCTTGAGCTCTCACGCATCGAGATGGGCGGCGAAATGCAGATGTCGCCAGTGAATCTGAACGATGTAGCGCAAGAGGCCATAGAGAGGGCCCAACCAATTGCATCTCGACAAGGTGTCACCATTGACTTCGACCGTTTGGATGAAGAATGTGTTCTGAATGGTGACTACTACCAACTTGTATCTGCCGTCAGCAACTTGGTGGATAACGCAGTGAAGTACAGCAATGAAGGCGGCAAGGTCAATGTGGCAATCGAAAGTGATTCCCACTACCTTGCTCTCACTGTCCAAGACCAAGGCATCGGTATTCCAATGGCCAGCCTTGAACGAATTTTTGAACGTTTTTATCGTGTAGACCGCGCTCGAAGTAGAGGCACTGGCGGAACGGGCTTGGGGCTCTCAATCGTGCGCCATGTTGTAACGAACCATGGCGGCGAGGTAAACGTACGGTCACGAGAAGGTGAAGGTTCAACGTTTACCCTTCGATTCCCACGCATTAACGGGTCGAAATAAGGCACCATAAGGGGCACATATGAACGCTCAGGTCTCCTCCAGCACGCCCACCGTCCTCGTGGTTGAAGACGAAGAATCTTTTGTCGAGGCCCTGCTGGTCGGATTGAAGCGAGAAGGGTTTCGCGTAGAAGTTGCGCGAGATGGTTTGCAAGCTCTTGACATGTTCGACATTGTGCAGCCCGATGTAATTCTGCTTGACGTAATGTTGCCCAAAATGTCTGGCATTGATGTGTGTCGTGAACTGCGCAAGAAAACGCTAACGCCCATCATCATGGTGACTGCCAAAGGGGCCGAAATCGACACGGTGGTCGGTCTTGAAGTGGGCGCAGATGATTACGTCACGAAGCCGTACCGCCTTCGCGAGTTAACCGCCCGCATGCGTGCAGTAATGCGGCGAGCTCCATCAGAGCGCGGAGGCGAATTGTCTGATGCCACTTTGGCAGTGGGTGACGTGGTGCTTGATCCCGAACAGCACGAGGTGGTTATTCGAGGTGAAGCACAGTCGTTGCCATTGAAGGAATTTGAATTGCTCCACCTTCTACTGGCTAATGCAGGTCGTGTTTTGCCCCGCGAAACGCTGATTGACCGAGTGTGGGGAAGCGATTATGTGGGCGACACGAAGACACTTGATGTCCACATCAAGCGTTTGCGTTCAAAGATTGAAGTTGATCCCGCAAATCCCACAAAGATCATCACCATTCGCGGTTTGGGATACAAATACGACAAGCAACGTTCGGCGTAACATCGCAGGGTGAGCGATCGCCGAGAATCTGCGCCCAAAGAGAGTAACGGCCTTCCCGCAGTCCCTCCGTTTATGCGCATGTCGAGGGTTCATGCGCTGATGACCGTTGGCGAAACCACCATGGCCATTGCCCTGGCCGATTCGTTGTTTCTCTCCATCAGCCCTGATGCCGCACGAACAAAAGTGATCTTGTTTCTCGCAATCAGTATTGCTCCGTTTGCAGTGGTGTCTCCTTTTGTGGGTCCGGCTATCGACCGTATGCGCGGTGGCCAACGAGCGGTCGTCATGTTGGTAGGCGCACTTCGTGCGGTGGTGTTGATTGCAATGGCATGGAACTTGGATTCGCTCACCCTGTTCCCACTTGCATTTGCTGCCTTGATCCTGGGAAAGACATACGCAATTGCTAAGTCGTCCATCGTGCCCACGATTGTGAAAGATGAATCCAAGTTGGTGGCTTCCAACAGCAAATTGGGTCAAGTTGCCGGAATCACCGGATTTGTCATGGCAGTTCCCGCTGGGCTTCTGCAGTTGATTAGTTCTCAGGCCACCCTCACTCTTGGTGCGATTGCCTATGCCGGAGCGGCGATGAACGCCTATCGCTTACCCAAGATGAAGTCAACCAATGGTCACGATGCACAATTGGAATTTGATGAGTTGCATTCTCCTGCTGTAGTGAACGCAGCGAATGCGATGCGTATTCTGCGCGGCATTGTTGGATTTATGTTCTTTCATCTCGCCTTCTGGTTGCGCGGTGAGGACGCGGGCACGGTGTGGTTTGGTTTCGCAGTAGCGATGGCAGGTATCGCAACCTTGGGCGCCAACTTTGTGGGCCCACTCCTTCGTGACCGAATGCGCGAGTCCACCATGTTGATGTCCTCGCTCATCGCCATTGCAGTGGCTGGCATTGCGGCAACGTGGTACGACCGCGTGGTAGGGGGCATCGTGCTCGCCGCAGTTGTCAACGCAGCAGCGGCGATTGGTCGACTTGCATTTGAATCAACTGTGCAAAGTGGCGCTCCCGATGCGAACCGAGGACGTGCATTCGCCAAATTTGAAACGCACAATCAAGTCGCATGGGTTTTGGGTGGACTTGTTCCGGTAGCACTCAGCCCCAGTGGTGCCGTTGGTTTTGCGATTGTTGCCATCGTTGGTGTGGTGGGCGCAGTGAACTATGTGCGCACCACAAATGGAGCTACTCGGTTTCGAGGCGGGCGAGCCACAGACCGGGTGCATCGACCTCATTAGGCGTGGGCAAATTGGTGGACGTCGCCAACATATTCGTCAGAGCATGAATTCCTTCACGCTCTACTACTCCATTAATGAACTGGCGACCTCGTTGCTGTTGTGCTCTTGTTAAGGAAATACCCAACAATCTTTCAATGAGTTGCGCATCGTTGCCATATTCCACGCGTCGACGACGTACAGCTTCAGCGATAGGTGAGGAAGATCCGAGCAATCGAGCCGACACTGCATCGACCACAAAGTCGATGTACCCAGAAATAGCGGCAATGCGTGCATCGAGGAAGGGAGACAACGACTCTTGTTCCTGTGTGCGGACGGCCCCCATGAGCACCATGGGGTCGGAAAACATGTTTTGAATTCCGGCGAGAGCATTGGGGTCGGTCGGATCGATATCGCTCATGGATTCCATGAGTGCTTCTGGGTTCGGCCGGAAACCAGATACGTGTTGTCGCACTAATGCGGAGAGTCCATCTTCAATTGCTGGTGAAGCGAGAATCGCATGTGATGCGAGTTCGTGAATAAGAACCCACATGCGCAAGTCATCGGTGGCGATGCTCCATTCGGCGGCAAAAGAATCAACCGATGAAGAAATAATGAGGATCTCGGAACCAAATGGACGAGCAAGTGGAAGGTCGTATTGACCTAGTGCGTGAGATGCGAGCGAGCCCATCATGGAACCAATGGACATTCCCATGAGCGCCGGAGCCATCATGGAGGACAAGTTGTTCAACATGGCCGCCATTGGGTCGCTAGGAGGCTCGGTAGGGGATTCGCGGTGCGCGAGAGCTGTGGCTAGATCGGTGAACAGGGGTCGCAAGTCGGTGAGAGTGCGATGCGCCCATCGTGCTCGTGTGGTGGTGAGAATTTCGACATGAAGGTCCTTCGGACCCGTAGGTAATTGCGTAATTTCACGAACGTATGTGTCTGCAATATCGGCAAGCGCGTTGTAGGCAATGCGAGTTGAAGGGTCGGGCTCAGGGTCGGAACTGTCACCAACTGCACCAAGCTGGGCGAACTGTTGCGCAAGGTCCCAATTGAGTGGACCTTGTCCCGCCATGGCACGCATCATGTCGTTGAAGAAGGGCAACCCACCGAATGGATTGGGCATGTTCATATCATCGCCTGACATGAGTTCAGGCTAGATGGATACAACAAGAAAAGGCGGTCGACCGTGTTTTATCGCGCTGTTGTTATGAGGCGAGTCAGGAGACGAGGTTTAAGTAGCCAATGCGCATGATTGTGTTCGCTGATAAATCCCACAACTTCATTTGATTTGCTGAGAACAACCGCCATTCCGTGCACGTCGCCAGAAACGTAGACGGGAGTTTCCTCGCCCTCGGCGAACTGGGTGGCAGATTCTTGGATACTCATTTTCCGGTGATTGAGACAATCAACAACAGAAGCCTGGGACAAATGTGCTGCGCTAACGCGTGAGTTCGAAAAATCAAGATTTGGTGGGAACTGCGAACGTGGCGTGGTGGATGCAACTACTAGGTACGGCACGCTTGCGGAGCGGTACAGGCGGACCGAAACGTTCGCAGAATCTTGAATGTCGATTCCATTGACAGTGCCAGTGGTGACGGATGCGAGGTTGTCGGCGGATGCAACCCAGAGCGAAGGAGAGATTTGTACCGCACATGAGGTGACACCGTTGGCGGTGAGAGTGCTGAAGTAGGTAGCGAGGGATCCCTTCACGATGGGAGTCGTGGTGGAGGACTCAGGTGACTCCACATATTCGTCAATTCCCTTTGGAATTGCCACGAAGAGGACCGCAAATGAAGTGAGCAAGCTAATGGTTGCCGTCAGAATCACGAGGCGTTTGGCCAAGGGTGGTGGCGACATGATGAACCCAGGGCTATTGACGGCGGCATGTTCTGCAGGGTGCTGCCATTCGCGGTCGTCGCTCACAAGGGAGAGACTTTAATCGTGTGCGACTGCGAGTGGGCGTCGGCATCACAGGTATCACCTATGTGGGTACTAGTACGATGAAGACATGGCGGCACCAACACACGGAGATGAGTGGTTTGAGATAACCCCGTCTGAGTTGCCAATTGCCTCCATCTATGAATGGGCGGTACGTCCAGATTGCGGTGCGGTCGTGTTGTTCTCTGGCACGGTTCGTGATTATGCCGACGGACGAACCGATGTCACATCGCTGGAGTACGAGGCGTATGAAGACGCGGTGATCCCAGTGTTCACTTCAATTGCGCAAGAAACACGTACGCGATTCCCCGATGCCAAGCGCATTGCCATTTTGCATCGCACCGGTGAATTGCAACTGGGTGAGTCATCGGTAGTGGTTGCCGTTGCATCGGGTCATCGCCCCTCTGCGTTTGACGCTGCGCGGTTTGCCATTGATGCGTTGAAGGAAAGTGCTCCTATTTGGAAAAAAGAAAATTGGGCTGGCGGTTCCGATTGGGGAACACGAGCGCAAGAAATTGTGCCGCCCAACAAGGTTGCAGGAAATAATTCATGATCGCACTGTCATTCATCACCGGCTTTTTCACGTTCATGGCGTTGTTATCGGGCTCCGCACTCCTGGTGCTGGTGTATCTCGATAATCGCAAGGTGCGTATTGATGATGGCATCGCTCAATTTCGTCGACATATCGATGCATTGTCTCCTGAGGCTCGTCGATCATCCGTTCACCACAACAACTCTGAAGACAGGTGGGGCCGTTAATGGCACGTGACCTAGCAATCGACCTTGGCACCGCAAACACGTTGGTGTACATGAAGGGAAGGGGCATTGTGCTCAATGAACCTTCAGTTATTGCAGTGAATCGTCAATCAGGTGAAGTGCTTGCCACGGGACATGACGCATGGGACATGATTGGGCGTACTCCTAGCTACATCGTTGCGGTGCGTCCGTTGCGCGGAGGCGCAATCACTGACTTTGATATCACCGAACGAATGATTCGCTTGCTGTTGCAGCGTGTTGGAGTTTCCCGATTCACGCGGCCGAAAGTGGTTATTTGCGTGCCGTCTGCCATTACTGAAGTTGAACGGCGTGCGGTTACCGATGCAACTCGCCGTGCAGGTGCGAGCGATGCGCAACTGATTGAGCAGCCTATGGCCGCAGCCATTGGCGCAAATCTTCCTATCGATGAGCCTGTGGGCAACATGGTGATCGACATTGGTGGTGGTACCACCGAAACTGCAGTCATCAGCCTTGGTGGTGTCGTTGCGCTTGAAGCAATTCGTGTGGGCAGCTTCGACATTGACGCGGCAATCCAAAGCTATGTACGACGTGAGCACGGCGTAGCAATTGGTGAACGCACTGCAGAAGAAATCAAGATTCAAATTGGTTCTGCCGAACCCGGTCCCGAAGACAGAAGTGCAGACATTCGCGGACGCGACCTGGTTACCGGTTTGCCAAAAACCGTACGACTCACCGCCGAGGAAGTTCGTTTTGCCATCGACGAACCAGTTGCAGCCATGGTGTTGTCGGTGAAGCGTTGCTTGGCCAAAGCACCGCCCGAGCTCGCACAAGACTTCCTCATTCGCGGTATGTACCTAGTGGGTGGTGGTGGCATGTTGCGCGGCCTCGCGAAGCGCATCGAACGCGAAACAGAAGTACCAGTAAAGATGTCACCACAACCGTTGGAAGCAGTGGTGTTGGGCGCGGGCCACTGTATTGAGAACTACCAAGCACTGCGCGGCATGTTCATGGGAGCACGTCGCTAAACACGCCGCGCCAACGATTGATGAGTTGGCTTATTCGTTGGGGCGAATGCGGATGAGGCCTTCCTGCACCACGGTGACGGCCAAGTGACCGTCCTTGGTGAAGATGGAACCGCCGGCAAGGCCACGCGCATCGGAAGTGGAGATGGCGTGTTGGTCGTACAGATGCCAATCGTCAGCACGGAACGGACGATGGAACCACATGGCGTGGTCGAGACTTGCCATTTGTACATTGCCATCGCTCCAACCAAGACCATGTGGCAACAACGTGGTGTCGAGCAATGTCATGTCGCTTGCGTAGGTGGCAATACACGCGTGCAACACCGGATCATCGGGCAATGTGCCGTCAGCACGCAACCACACTTGCTGCCCGTTTGATTCAATGCCTGCACGTTCGTATGGCGAGCCATCGACATAACGAAGGTCGATGGGGCGAGGACGGTCGTACCATTCGCCCATCTTGTCCTTGAACGGAGCCATGCGCGTTTTGAAGTCGGGCAACGTTTCAGGATCAGGAAGATTAAGTGGTGCCGGAATCTGCCAATCGAGACCTTGCTCGTGCGCATGAAAACTTGCTTGCAGGTTGAAGATGACTTCGCCGTGTTGAATTGCCACCACGCGGCGTGTCGCGAAACTACGACCGTCGCGCAAACGATCAACCTCGTACAAGATGGGGGCCGATGGGTCGCCAGGGCGCAAGAAGTAGGCGTGCAAGGAATGCACGTGACGCGCATTGTCTTCTACGGTGCGTGACGCAGCAACCAAAGACTGTCCTGCCACTTGACCACCAAATACACGAACCTGATTTTCTTCGGGGGAGAAACCACGGAAGATATTCACCTCGATGACTTCAAGATCAAGTAGTGAAACAAGGGCGTCGAGTGGCGAACTCATGCACCCATAGTAGGGTCGAAACATGTCGAATCAGCCCACTGGGACTGCACTTACCGCAGAATTGCGCATTCACGCGCTTGCTGCAAACGGTTTCATGCCCGAGAACGAAGGCGATGCGTTGTACGCCGCCGCTTGCCATGCAGCGACAGATGTACCAAACAAGCCATTTCTCGAGGTTGGTTCATACTGCGGTCGCTCCACCGTGTGGTTAGGTGGTGCTGCTCGCGCCAACAACACCGTGCTGTTCGCAGTGGACCACCACTTCGGAAGTGAAGAGAACCAGCCAGGGTGGGAATGGCACGACACATCGTTGGTCGATCCGCGCACGGGCCGCATGGACACGCTTCCGTTCTTTCGCGCCACCATTCTTGACGCTGGTCTTGCTGATTGTGTGATCACGGTTGTTGGAGATTCGCCCACGATTGCGAAGAACTGGACAACAGAACTCGCGTTCTTGTTCATTGATGGCGGTCATGGTGTGGAACCCGCAACGCTTGATTACGAATTGTGGACACCGCGTGTTGCAGTGGGTGGCATTCTTGCAATCCACGATGTGTTTCCTGATCCGGCTGATGGTGGACGACCTCCGTACGAAAACATCTACTTGCCCGCCATCAACAGCGGATTGTTTGAAGAAGTAAGCGCAACAGGATCACTGCGCGTTTTGCGTCGCGTGAAATAGCTACAGCGCGCGGGCGTGTAAGTGCGCGTTGCGGCGAGGCATTGGTTGTGTGAACAACGTTGATGCAGGTGACCCGCCACTAATTGCATCGGCCGCCATGATGATTGCAGCTGCGGTGTATGCGCTGAATTCGTCTGCAGGGAAACGTTCCATCATCTTGTCTGGGTCGGTGGGGTACACAATGCCCGTCCAGTAGGCGCCATCTTCACGGCGGTGAGGCATTGTCCACAGCAGTAGTTCGCTCGCTGTTTCTTTGTCGCCGATTGCGCAATGGGCAATGGCGCATTCGCTGGTTTCGGCTGCAGTAACCCATTGTTCGTCGTTGACGCAACGAACACCGCGGTCGTCGAGCACGAAACGGTCCCAGCCTTCGGCCATGCGGGCCTTTGCACGTACGCCGGTCATGGCGCCCGTGAGAACGGGGTAGTACCAGTCCATTGCCCAACGGTCTTTGGG
>CAYSPE010000020.1:0-7653 GCA_964432845.1 uncultured Bifidobacterium sp. | reverse complement strand
GTTGCAACCGCATTGGTATCGCGGGTGCATAACCAGTGTGTCCACACGCCAACAGCGATGTACGCATTGACGTTGGTGTCGAGCTTTGCATCCTCGATGGAACCATCGGGCATGTAGTAGTTGAACCACCACCCATCTGCATCTTGATTGTTGGCAAGCCAGTGGTATGCGGCCAACGCAGCGTCGTCGCGCCCCATGATGTTGAGGGCGATGGCAGTTTCCACATGGTTCCACGGGTCGCAATGCCCATTGGGGTACCAGGGGATCATGCCGTTCGAAAGCTGCAAAGCCTCAATGGAATCGGCTGTTTTTGCCAAGTCTGCAGTGGACAGAATGCCCGGCAAGTGCGGAAACGAACGCTTGGTCACGAGGAGACCTTGGTGGAATAAAGAATGAAGCTCTTCCCCAAGATGGGGCTCAGCACACGCTCAGCAATACGGGTAACTGCTGGGCCTTCCATGATGTCCCATTCAAGGAACTTGCGGTATTTGGTGACCAACGGGTGGTCTTCGTTGCGTGGACCAACGGCGCACTTCAACCACCAGTAGGGCGAATGCAGCGCATGTGCATGATGACTATCGCGCACTTCGAAACCTGCGGTGCGCAGCTTTGCCTTCAACTCGGTGGCTGAATAGATGCGCACATGCCCACCAACGCTTTTTGGTGCGTGGTATTCGTCGGAGAGCATCCAGTTGATCTTTTCGGGGAACCATGTTGGAACGGTTGCGGCGAGTGTGCCGCCTGGCTTCAGCACGCGATGGAACTCGCTGATGGCGACAACATCGTTCTGAATGTGCTCGAGTACTTCAGATGTAACAATGCAGTCGAAAGTGTTGTCTTCAAACGGAAGACGAGTGACGTCACCGCGCAACACACCACCAAAATTTGCCGCTGGAATTTCTTTCTCAGCAATCATTCCGCCGAACATGGCGCGCGTGCCGAACATCTCGTCGTGTGCCCAGTCGAGCGCGTACACCGTGGCGCCCTGACGGGCGGCTTCATATGCATGTCGTCCAAAACCTGCTCCTGCATCCAAGAACATGGCGCCAGGCTTCAGATTGAGCTTGTTGAATCGAACTGTGAGCATGTCAGCGTCGCTTTGCTAAGAGGGCTTGGTTCTTGGGCATCGCAAGAACTTCGCGGTATTGATCAACTGTGAGTGATGCACAATGGCGCCAACTCCAGCGCTCTACTACGCGCTGACGACCTGCTTCACCCACGCGTGCACGAAGTTCGGCGCTGTCGAGGCCGCGAGCAATTGTTGCTGCGAGCGCTGGTGCATCGGCCGCTGGGCATTGCAGCACGGTGTCATTGTCTTTCCCGGTGACTTCCGGAAGTGCGCCGCCGTCGGTGGCAACCAAACAAATTCCCGTGCTCATTGCTTCAATGGCGGGAAGGCTGAAACCCTCGTACAGGCTGGGGACAACCGCAAGTTCGGCTTCTGCGTACAGCTCAACAATGCGCTCATCGGGAACTCCCGACACAAAGTCAATGTGTGGCTTCAAACCCAGCGATTCAATGAGATCCATGCTGTGACCAGGCCGAGGCTTACCAATGATGGTGAGGCGAATATCGCGTCCTTGTGCGCGCAGTTGAGCCATTGCCTCCAACAAGAACGACAAACCCTTGAGTGCAACGTCGGCCGAAGCAGTGGTGATGAGTTGTCCTGGCTTGCGTGCAACATTGGGAAGTGGTTTGAACAAATCAGGGTCAACACCAACAGGGACCAAGCGCATGCGGTCGCGCGAAACACCCATGTCCTTGTGAATGTCGTTGATGCTGTTTTCGCTCACCACGACGATGCGTGGCATTTTGCTTGCCACTTCACCCTGCATTTCAACGAAGGAGTACCAACGCTTTAGTGAACGACGACGCTTCGGAGTTGCAGCATGTGTCATCTCCAATTCACGGTCTCGCGTGATGGGGTGGTGCAGTGTGACGATGGTGGGAATGATTTTTTCAATCTTGAGAATGTCGTATCCAAGACATTGATTGTCGTGAACGAGATCAAAATCATTGACGCGTTGTTTGAGTTGGCCATACACGCGCTTCGAGAAAGTGAGTGGCTCGGCGAACTGACCGCGGAACAAACGAGTGGCTTCAACAAAGTCGGGCCATGATTTGATTTCCCAATAGCCAGGAATACGACCGGGGTACTGGTCGTTGAAAAGATCAAGGCTCGGCAACTTGTGCATGGTGATGCGATCGTCGAGCACGGGGTACGGCTGGCCACCGAATACCTCTACCGAGTGTCCAAGGTCAACGAGCGCCTTGGTGAGGTGACGGGTGTACACGCCTTGTCCGCCAACATGCGGTTTGCCTCGATATGTGAGGTAGGCAATGCGCAATGGGCCGTTCGGATCGTAAGCGCCTGACATAGGCGTTTGAGGCTAACTGGCAGCCTGTGGAAAAGTTCTGTACCTGCGGCGCACTTGTAGAAAGAAAAGGGCCAGAAGTCCCAAGATATAAGGGCTATTCCCTAGACGCGAGTACAGGGTTCGCCCTGTGCGTAAGGAAATAATGCGCTCGGCGATGGCCGGATGGGAAATACCTGTTCGGTCAAAGATTTTTCCGTCCGGAGATACAAATGCGCTGAAACCGGTGGGTGAGACTTGAACCAGCCAGCGACCTTGCTCGCGTGCCCGCAGCGAAGACGATGCCAACTGTTGGGTTTGTAAAAAGGTGCCCGTGTAACTGGAGCCGTTTGTGGGGTTGATGATGAACGTGGCTCCATCGGTGACACCTTCATTCACACGGCCTCCAAAGAAGATCTCCCATGAAATGGCAACTGCTGCACGTGTACCTGCCACATCAAGCCATGCTCGTGCATCACCGGCTCGAGCATCGCGTGGAACAAGGTTGGTTGGCGCGCCCATGGCATTAATCAGTGACCGCATGGGAATGTATTCGCCGAAGGGGACCCTTCGTACTTTGTCGTATCGACCAGAAACGTGACCATCTGGTTCAATCACAACGGCTGCGTTCATGAAACGTCGGGGGCCACCATCCTCGGTGATGCACACCACGATGGGAACATTCAACCGCATTGCCTCTGCTGCTAGTTCCACGTAGTCCCGATTGTCAATGAACAAACCTTCTTGCGTGACGTTGACGGCATTTTCTGGCCAGATCAACACATCCCTCGTCGGGTCTGCTTTCAGAGTTTTCGTGAGAGCAAGATGCCGATTGAACACCGCGTGTTCATCTGTGTACACGGCATGCGTGCCTTGTTTGCCACCGCCTTGCACAAACGTGACAGTGAGGTTCTTCTCAATGTTGTGAACGCGAGAAAAAATGCTGCCACACAGCAGTAGCAGCATGGTCAACACAATTGCTCGAACCCGACGCGGAGACAGTGCAAGCCACAGCGTGACAACGGTGATGAGTATGACGCCACCGATGGGCGCAAGGCGCGCAAGGGGGCTTTGTGCTTGGCTGATTCCCAATGTGGCGAGCGGTACACCACCAAATGGCCATGACATTCGGAGTACTTCGGCAAGCGAGTGACACAAAATGAGTGCTTGCCTATGTGATTTTTCACGCACGCTGAGTTGGCGTGCCACATATGCAGCATTGCCGTGCATCACGGCAAAAATGATGCAGGTTGCAATGAATCCAGGCACGGTGAGGTATTGCATCCACCAAAGTGGCAACACAAACCATCCGAGCGCAAAAAGAAATCCAATGCGGAAGGACTGGTCGCTACGGTCTATTGCAAGACGGCCGTACCAAGAAATTCCAAAGAAGGCGAGTGGCCACCAACCCCACGGTGGCATGGATGCAGCAACGAGGAAACCAGCGCTAATGGGCGCAATGAAACGCCTCATTGCATGAGTGATGCTCGCACCACATAACGCTGAGTTGTCTTGCCTTTTGGATGACACGCAAACAAGGTGAGTGTGGCGTTAGGAGTGGGGTCTGTGATCCAGAGTGCAGTGGGCTTTACTACGAGAGATCCGGTGACTGCGTAGCGGTATGTGACTCCGCGCGAGGTAAGCGTGATGATGTCACCCTTCACCAGTTTGTCGATATCGGCGAATGGCTTTTTGCCCGATGTGCGATGTCCACCTAACACAATGTTTCCTAGTTGACCAGGGCGTGGCGTGCCGGGCCATTGTCCAACGCCTTTGGCAAACACGCTCATGGAGATTCCCATGTAGACAGGCGATGTCACATTGATTTTTGCAATGCGAATTGTTGCTTCTATTGCAGTGCTGGGAGCGATTCGCGGAACACCATCTTCAAGGAATCGTGTTTCGCTTGGCAGTATTGCCGTGTGTGCCTCAACAGTTGACGGCAGTGCGCCGAAGCCGATTGCTGCAGCTATGAAGAGGACAAATCGACGCACATTCTTAGTGTGTCAGTGATGCGAGGTGCTTCGCAACGCTTTCGCCGGCAGCACGAGCTTGTTGAACACACGCAGGAATACCAATGCCCCGATAACTGGCTCCGGCAAATACAACTCCCGGTGCAGAAACACTGAGCGAATGTTCAATTTCAGCCAGTTTTGCAAAGTGATGTGGGCGATATTGAGGGAAAGAATTTTCCCAACGACTCATTCGCACTTCCGATGGGGTGAGGTCTACGCCTAGGTGAAGTTTCATGTCTGCCAACGCAAGGTTGATCAACTTTTGGTCGTCGAAGTGCATGACTTCGAGGCCATCTCTTCCGAGCGACACCCGCACAATCATGGATCCATCTGCCGGACGCCAGTGGGCCCATTTGTTGGAGCCAAACGATGCTGCAGTGACCCACCGTTGATCTGGCTTTGGCACCAAGTAGCCACTACCCGTGAGATGAGAAGGCCATTGATGTGCCGGGATAGCCATGGTGATCAAGGCAACAGATGCGTGATGCCATGAAGCCAGTAATTCACTGGCGCGAGCATCAACAGATTTCATGAACGGCGCACTATGCATTGCAGGTGATGCAACAACAACGGCATCGGCAGAGAATTCACCCGCAGCGGATGCGATGTTGTAACCGTTGCCCACTCGTTCAATGTTCTCGACGCGAGCGTTGAACACGATGTTTCCACCCAAGGCCGAAACACGTTGAGACAAAGTTTCAACGAGAGCGCCCATTCCTCGCAGTGGCACTCCGAAAATTGGAGTTGCCGGAGATTGTGTAGATGCTTTGCGGGTCTTGCCTGCGGCCAACAGCGCACTGCGTGAAGCGGTGAGCGCGGCTATTTGCGGAACTGCTGCCATGGAGAATGTATCGGTGTCGGCCGCGTAAATACTGCCCACCAAAGGGTCGACAAGTCGTTCATGAATTTCACGACCAAATCGCTTGCGGATGTAATGACCAATTGAATCGTCATCTTCCGTCGCTGGAAGCAGAGGCTCAATAGCCGCACGAAGTTTGCCCAATGGAGAGAACAAGTTGGTGGTGGCGAACGATCGCATTTTGGCGGGAACACCCATGAGTACATCACTCGGAATGGTGTGCATACCGTTGTGCCAGATATATGCATGCGCTCCAGTCGGTGATGTGAGAGCGGCACCGAGTCCGAGTTCGGATGCAAGTTGTGATGCCCATGGCACGCGTGTGAGAAATGCATCGGCTGCTTCGTCGACTGCGTCTAATCCGGCGAAGGGAGATGTTTTGATGAGACCGCCTACTCGGTGAGAAGCCTCGAGCACAGTGACGGTGACTGGAATTGGTGAATCAACAATGATGGACAGCGCGCTAGTAAGGCCAGCGATTCCACCTCCAACAACAACTACGTGCGGTGAGTCGCTCATGCTGTGATTACTTTTTGTGCAAGGGCTGCCATCACTGTTTTGTCGTCATTGACACATGCCGTTCGAGAAAACGCAAGTCCGTGTGTTTGCGCACGATGTGCGGCCTCAATATCAAGGTCGTACAACACTTCGAGGTGGTCAGCAACAAAACCGCAAGCGCTCACGAGTACGCCGTCAACCGGTTCATCAGTGGAACGTGTAGTTGCTATTTGATCAATCACTTCGAGAATGTCGGGGCCAATCCACGGTTCAGGTGTGCGTCCTGCGGATTGCCAAGCAATTGACCATTGCGACCAGCGAGCGAGTCCTGCTTTTTCTGCTACTAATTCCGCGGTGGCGCGCAACTCCTCTGGGTATGGATCTCCGCCATCAATGATGCGCTGAGGGAGAGAATGCGCCGTAAACAGCACTTTTGTACGTTCGGGCATGGATGACAATTTCTTCTTCATGTCGTCGGCGAGGAAATTGACAAAAGCTTCGTCACGTGCCCACGAGTCGACGCCGACAACTTCGATGTTGTGCGGTGCGGCGGCTTCGCGGACGCGTCCGATGTATTGCCCGATGGAATACGAGGAATAGTGCGGAGCAAGAACTAAACCGACAATTCGAGTGAATCCTGCGGCCGCAACTTCAGCTACTGCTTCTTCGATAAAGGGACTTGCGTGTTTGAGACCGAGAAACACTTGATACTGCCCCGGAGACAATGCATCAAGTTCGCGTTGCAATGCATCGCGTTGCGCCTCGGTGAGTTGCTTCAAAGGAGAGAGCCCGCCAATTGCTTCGTAACGGTTAGTGAGGTCGGCCAATTGCTCATCGCTCGGCGTACGACCACGGCGGATATCTGTGTAATAGGGAAGAATTTCTTCCTTCGTACGGGGAGTGCCGTATGCCATGAGAACAACGGCTGTGCGAATTCCACTCATTTTGAACCCTCGCTATGGACGTAATCGACTACTGCGGCAAGAACACCTGGATCCATGTCAGGTTGTGCGCCGTGACCCAGATTGAAAATGTGACCCGGGTGTCCACCGTTGTCGGCAATCACTGCGCGAGCGCCTTCCACCGCGATGTCAGCGCCAGCAAGAACCAATGCAGGATCAAGATTTCCTTGCACCACGGTGTTCGCACCAAGACGTTGTCGAGCACCTGTGATTGTTGTTCGCCAATCAAGGCCAATGACCGAGTTGCCCACTGAGTTCATTGACTCCAACAAGTGGTCGCAGGCGACGCCGTAGTGAATGCCCTTCACGCCTGGGTGCCGTTCTGCCACTTGCGCAAAAACTGCTGCAGTGTGTGGTTTCACAAAAGCGTCATAATCATTGCGTGAAAGTGCGCCGGCCCATGAATCGAACACTTGGAATGCCTCAGCACCAGCGCTCAACTGAGCACAAATGAATTCAACTGAATGTTGCGACAATCGTTCCATCACTTCATGCCACAACACCGGATCTGAGTGCATCATTTTCTTCGTGTGCTGGTATGTCTTGCTGGGGCGACCTTCGATGAGGTAACTCGCAACAGTGAACGGTGCGCCGGCAAAGGCGAGAAGAGGCACCTTCAGTTCACGAACCAAATGCAACACCGTGTCGGTGACGTACGTGATGTCATCTAGTTCAAGCGGACGTAAGCGAGCCAAATCTGCGCTGGTGCGCAAGGGGTTGACCGCTACGGGTCCGGTGCCTGGCGCTACGTCGATACCAAATCCGACCGCGTGCGGAGGCACCACAATGTCGGAATAGAGAACAGCCGCATCAACTCCGTATCGGCGAACAGGCTGCAACGTGAATTCAGCTGCCAGCTCTGGCTGTTTAATCGCCTCGAGAATGCTTCCGTCGCCTCGGATCTTTCGATATTCAGGAAGGCTGCGACCTGCCTGTCGCATGAACCAGACCGGCGTGCGTTGATG